>JALUHL010000247.1 GCA_027053695.1 Ghiorsea sp. | reverse complement strand
ATTTAATGCGCGCCATCGCATCTGTTTAACAGGTACACCCATTGAAAATCACCTTGGCGAATTATGGGCGCAATTCGATTTCTTGATGCCTGGTTATTTGTATGACCAGAAAAACTTTGGCAATTTATTTCGCAAACCCATTGAACAAGATGGCAGCGAATCCAGGCAAGATGCTTTAAATATTCGTGTTCGCCCATTCTTGCTACGCCGTTTAAAAACTGATGTAGCTAAGGAATTACCTGCCAAAACTAATATTGTGCGCAGCGTTGAACTCGATGGTGGCCAACGCGCATTGTATGAAAGTGTGCGCTTAGCTATGCAGAAAAAAGTGCGCGACTCTGTGGCGGCTATGGGTGTTGCCAAAAGCCAAATTATTGTGCTCGATGCACTGATGAAAATGCGTCAAGTCTGTTGTGACCCGCGTTTGGTCAAACAAATGGACACCGATGGCATTCCCTCTGCCAAAACAGACATGCTTAAAGAAATGCTGCCAGAAATGGTCGAAGAAGGCAGGAAAATCCTTTTATTTTCGCAGTTTGCAGAAATGTTGCGCTTGATTGAAGATTTATGCCAGTCATTGGATTTACCCTATGTGAAGCTGACTGGGCAAACCAAAGATCGCATTACCCCTGTTGAGCTATTCCAAGAAGGTGATGTGCCTATCTTCTTAATCAGCTTAAAAGCAGGCGGTACAGGTTTGAACTTAACCGCTGCCGATACCGTGATTCACTTTGACCCATGGTGGAATCCTGCTGCGGAAGACCAAGCCACCGATAGAGCTCATCGCATTGGGCAAGATAAACCTGTCTTTGTCTATAAACTCACAACTGTGGGTACGGTGGAAGAAAAAATATTGGAGATGCAAGAGCGCAAACGTGCATTGGCTGATAGCATTCATGGTAGTGGCAGCCAAGGTAGTGCATTGTGGACAGAAGCAGAGCTGCAATCCTTATTTGAACCATTAGCAGACATTCAGGAAGAGCAAACAGAGAAGTCAAAAACTTCACTGTAATATTTTTACCCCATGAACGACTTACCTCTTTTACGAAACAGGGTAAGGGGATACATGTATGATGTGGGTAATATTGATTATGGTAAGCATGGTCTTCTTGGCTTATGCCAATGGAGCAAACGATAATTTCAAAGGTGTGGCAACGCTTTTGGGCAGCCATACACTCAGTCATCAACATGCGCTTATACTGGCAACCATCACCACACTTGCAGGCTCGCTTACGGCAGCCTTTTTCGCCACCGAGCTTGCCAAGGCATTCAGCGGCAAAGGTCTTGTTCCGCTTGCATTGGTTTCCACGCCTGAATTTATGCTTGCTGTAATGCTTGGCGCAGCGCTCACGGTATTTGTGGCAGCAAAGTTTGGTGTCCCTATTTCTACAACCCATAGCTTGATTGGTGGGCTTGTAGGTGCAGGTTTCATTGCTGCAGGTAGTGGATTAAATATCGATACATTGGGTAAAACTTACCTTATACCATTAGCCGTTAGCCCGCTTATTGCAGTGGTCGTTGCAGCCATGATTTATTTTATACTTAGTCATATTCGAAAAAAGATAAACATCAATAAAAGCAGTTGTTTATGCGTGGGAGAAAAGCGGCTGGATATTGTTGTCCCCCAAGGTGCATCAGCGATGAGCATGCTTTCAAGCCTTGATATTGTGGTCGATGATATTGAAAACTGTAAGGTGAAAGCTATTGATGTGTATGATGGAAACATTATTGGTTTTAGGGTGCAAAAGCTTGTCGATGCAGTGCATATCATCAGTGGTGCGGCAGTAAGCTTTGCACGAGGTTTGCATGATACTCCTAAAATCGTGGGCGTTGCACTTGCCGCAAGCGCCATGGATATTGGCTGGGTTACATTTATTACTGCCATTGCCATGGCTTTAGGTGGCATTTTCCAATCCCACAAGATTGCTCAGACCATGTCTGAAGATATTACTGACATCAATCACGGGCAAGGGTTAGTAGCTAACCTTGTCACCAGTATCATGGTTATCTTTGCATCCAAATGGGACGTGCCTGTATCCACCACACATGTGTCTTGCGGTTCTATTTTTGGTATTGGTAGCGTGAATGGAAAAACCAACTGCCTAATCGTGCGTGGCATTGTACTGGCTTGGGTGCTCACCCTACCCATTGCAGCAAGTATTTCTGCTGCGGCATACATGATACTTATTTAAGTGATAAAAACCTATTTGGGATAAGTATAAAAGACATAAGAAGTCGAATAGTCTGAAAATTCAAAATAGACTTTCTTCTCGCGCTTGTCCGCAACCATATTCAAGTTTTCATCCAAAATACCATAACCAAACCGATAAGGACGCGGCGTATTACCATTGGTGGAAACAGCTGTAGTCAATTTGTCTATTTCAAGGAAGCGTTTGACGAGTTTATTACCTGCATACACTTCCAACACACCGTTTACACCTGTCCAGTTTTGAACCGCGCGACCAAATTTATTTTGCGTCTCTTGTGTACAGCCTGTTAAGGCCAACACTATCGAAACAACCATGATATATTTAAGCATTATCTTTCTCCTTGGCTTGTCGAATAGCTGCAGCACGCTTTTCCACTTCTTCCACCAAGCTATCAACCATACTATTGGAGCGCACTTTACCAAATTTCTCACCATCATGATAAAAAGTATGTACAGGATAACCGCCCGTAATCCCCAATTGCACTTCTTTAGCTTCACCTGGCCCATTGACCACACAACCAATCACTGCCACATCTACACTTTCTTGAATATGTGCCAAGCGCTCTTCCAGCAGTTGCACGGTCTCAATGACATTAAATTTTTGTCGTGCACATGATGGACAAGCAATCAGGTTCACACCCCTATGCCGTAAACCAAGGCTCTTAAGAATCTCAAAACCCACTTTGATTTCTTCTTTAGGCTCTGCTGCCAAAGAAACACGAATCGTATCACCAATACCATCAGCTAAAATCAAACCCAAGCCCACTGATGATTTTACAGTGCCACCAAACAGGCTTCCCGATTCAGTGATGCCCAAATGAAAAGGATAATCCACTTTATCCGCAAGCTTGCGATAAGCAGCCACTGTCATCGGAATATTACTCGCTTTAAGGGATACTTTGATATCGTTAAAATTCATATCTTCTAAGATACGAATATGCCCTAAGGCGGATTCAACCATGGCATCGGCGCATGGTTCACCATATTTTTCATTCACTTCTTTTTCCAACGAACCCGCATTGACACCAATGCGAATAGAAACACCACGCTCTTGCGCAGCTTTAACTACACGTTCAACCCTATCACGGCTTCCAATATTGCCTGGATTTAAGCGTAGCCCATGCACACCTGCATCAAGCGCAAGCAGTGCCATTTTATAGCTGAAATGAATGTCCGCAATGATAGGTAAGCTCGTTTGTGCCAAGATTTCAGGCATAGCAGCCGCTGAATCTGGGTCTGGTACGGAGATGCGCACAATATCCGCACCTGCCTGCTCTAAGGAGTGTACCTGAGCTACAGTTGCATCAATATCTGTAGTCAGTGTATTGGTCATGGATTGCACGGCTATCGGCGCATCACCACCCACAGCCACATCACCCACCATAATCTTCCGCGTTTTACGGCGCGGCATCACAATCGAATCACGCATTATTTCTCACCTGTCGTTTTAAGCGCATTCAAACGCTCTTGAATTTGTTTACCTCGGCGCAAACTATCAATATATGTTTGTTCCTTAGGCTTTAAATCAACCGCCTGTTGCCAAAATGAGACTGCCTGATCAATTCTTTCTGAACGAAAAGCCAAATTCCCTTTCTGATATGCATTTTCTGCTAAGCTTGCGATTTTACTATCAATATCTGCCAACAATTTATCCGCGTCAGGGTTCCCTTGTTTACGTAGATTCAATGCTTCTTTTTTAGCTTCTATCCATTTCCCTTGTTTCATAAGCATTTTTACGCGCGTTGACGTTGCTTCTACTTTCACAGGCTTTGTCACTTTGATTGTAGCTACAGCTTTTTTGTCCTTTGCCAGTTTAAAACCTTTGGGAAGTGCAGTTGCCATAGCATTTTTCAAGTCCTGTGCTTTTTTGTCGCCTGGGTACAGTCTCAAATATGCATCAGCATACAACCAAGCCATCTCTGGCTTATCTTCATCCCTATACATTTCAGCACGTTTCCATGCTGCTTCGATTCTCTGATCTACTGCTTGGTCAACATCTTCTCTGGCATCTGCAAAAAAATCATCATCGCCCTTTAATCCGCGTGGTGGAATATAAGCATCCTGCCAATCAAGCCATGCTTCATCTTCTTTCTTTCGCTGCTGATACAAGCTATCGAATCGCAGCTGTCTCACTTTAAGATTCATGTTTTTTTGGTATCTTTTCAAAGCCTTAGGCTGTTGCGAGAGCTCTGCTGCCATGGCATATGCTTCTTCTGCTTTCGCCCAATTGCCTTGCTCTTCTTCAGCCTTGCCTTTTCTGGCATAGTATCTAAGCAATTTTAAACGTGCAGGTTCCACATCTTTTTTCAAAAACGTTTGTGCCTTCGCATAATCTTTATCATCCCCTTTGATGGTAAGCAGCCGTTCTCTTGCCTGCATAATTTGCCCTTGATGAAACGCTTTCTGCGCAGTTTCATAAGCACTCACAAGCCCCAGAGAGACACGAAAATCATCTCCTACCTTTCCAGCGCAGCCTGAAACAATAAAAAGGCAAAGTGTACAAATCATAAAACGATACATTATTTTATATCCCCTATCATCTTGCGTGCATAAGCAGACAAGGTTGTATCGAATGCCATAGCAACAGCATGCTTAATATCACCAAGAAGCCCTTTCTCACGAACAGAAACTACACCGCACCGCAAAGCTTCACTTACACCTTTGACTTCCATTTCACCCATATCTTCGAAATCAAATCCTTGACCTATTGCATCAAATGTTGCTTTGGGCAACACAACTTCATCCGCACCACCCAAACCACCCATACGCGATGCCACATTCACTGCATCACCAATCACTGTATATTCCAAGCGCTCTGCTGCACCAATATTCCCCACAATCACATCACCTCGATTAAGCCCAACACGGAAAGATACTTTTTTTCCATCTTTTCGCAAAACACCCAGTTGCTTACAAGCAAATGTCATCGCTATACCAGCCATAACTGCATTGCGTGTATGCCCCTCATTGGTTTTAGGATGGTTAAATACTGCCATCACTGCATCACCAATATACTTATCCACATGTCCGCCATAGTAAGCAATAATACTATGAAAAACCTCAAAATATTGATTAAGTACATCCACCACCACTTCTGTTTCCGTAGATTCAGAAAATGAGGTAAAACTAACCATATCAGCAAATAAAACCGTAACTTCTTGCTTGCGATTAAGCAACGCGCCTGATGATTCACCATCAAATACATCTGAAACCAATTCAGGATTGAGGTAGCGACCCAAAACCTCCCGCATTTCTTCTTTATGCTGCAGCTCTTCAACCATTTTGTTAAATTGCTTGGCGGCATCTGTGAGCTCATCATTACCACGAATATCTAAGCGATGCTCATATTCACCTTCGGCAACGTGATGTGCTGCCACTGCTAATTCTTCAAGCGGTTTACTCATGCGCCCTGCAAGCCAATACACCACAATACTTGCTAGTGCAATCACCAACAACGCGGCCAAAAACATACGGGTCAACAATTGACTGGATAATGATTCCCAAGCTTGCTCCGAATATTGAACAGCAACCACGCCTACATCTGAACCTGCATAGGTTACTTTTTTAGCAAACCAAAGTCCTTCTACGGGTAAATGTAGCGTATCTTCAGGTAAACTAACATTATCTAGAATCTTTTGAATAACACCAGTATCCCCAAGCTTCCATGAGTGATGCCCATTATCTTGGAAGAATACTGATTCAATATCAGGAATACTTTTGCTGAAATTACGAATGATAAAATCGACTTCAGCAGAGCTGCCTGCAAGCATAGGTATTTTAAGTTCATCGCCCAAACGCTTGACCTGAATGCCTGCCTGAACTTCTTGATTCTTAAGCCATGCATCGCGCTCCATATCCAACACAATCGTAGCCAGAAGAACGACGGCTGCGGCAACGGTTAGGCCAACAAAAAGTGTCCAACGTAAGCGAATAGGAAAG
>JALUHL010000246.1 GCA_027053695.1 Ghiorsea sp. | reverse complement strand
TACTTGGCCAATTCCCTTGGCAAGATGTGGTTAAACGTTTCTCAGATGTCATGCTGGGCGATATGGGCATTGACCAAGCTTTGCTAACCCCAGGTTTAGATCAGCTAGATATTTTAAGCTGTGGTAATGTTAACGCCAACCCTCCTGACCTCTTGGCTGCACCCATGATGGATATTATCCTGAAGGAAGTAAGAGAAGAGTATGATATGGTCATCATCGATATGCCACCTCTATTGCATACTACCGATGCCACTATTCTTGCATCCAAGGTAGATAGTGTGCTTCTCGTATATCATATTGGCTCTGTTGTTCGAGGTGCGCTAAAACGCGTAAAAGGCAACATTGAAGCTGTTGGTGGCAATGTGATGGGCGTTGTACTCAACGGAGTGCGCGGGGATGTCTCAGCGGACTATGCCACTTATAAGATGGATAGATATTATGCATATTCTTATGGTGAAGATGAGAAGCTTCGTGGTAATGCTTTTGAACAATTTATGCTCAAAATAAAAAATAAAGCTGTTCGGCTTTGGCAACAAGCTCTCAGCAAAATAGACAAGGCGTGAAATCATGCAACGCGACCTTAATCACCTCATACGCCGCAAGAAAAAGCTGAAACGCTTCGTTATTATTTTGGTGGTCACCATGCTTGCCTCAATCATTGCCGTATCCATGCGCGAATGCAGCCAAAGCTTTCAAGAACCTTATAATAAAGACTATAAACCTTTAGACCAAGTACAAAAAAAAGATAATTCTGGGGTATAAGTTTGAATATACACTCTATTCGTGTACCAATCCCCCCTACGGTTCTCTTAACTTTTGTGCTCACGACACTCTTGCTCTTTGCTGCTTATTTATTAGTACCTGGGCTTATCAAAGGTCCTATCCTCCTTTTTGCTGGCCTTTTGATGGTTGTCATTACTTTCTCTAGTGTCGAGCTTGCATTGTATTTCCTCATTTTATCAACGCTACTATCCCCTGAATTAACCTTTGGTGGTGCCGTGCGCGGAGATGTTGTAACTGGCCATGTCAGCACCACTGAATCACGTGGGGTAACACTACGCTTGGATGATATTATGCTTACCCTCATCTCTGTCACTTGGATATTCCGACTTGCCATACGCGATGAAATAAAACTGCTGCGCTACACCCCTATCAACCAACCTGCAGGTTACTATTGGTTTGCTGCAGCTTTTTCTACACTGATGGCATTTTTCTTTGGTCATGTTGGTATTTATGGATTGTTCTTTGTGGTCAAATACCTTGAATACTTTGTTCTTTTCTACATTGTGGTTAACCACATTCATGATGAAGCCATCATCAAACGCTTTCTTTTTATCATGTTCTTTACTTGTATTGTCGCATCCATTTTAGGCATTGCTCAAATCCCGCAAGGGCTTCGCGTATCTGCTCCTTTTGAAGGCGCTGATGGGGAGCCCAATACTTTTGGTGGTTATTTGATGTTTATGTTTTCTATTCTTCTGGGTATCGTTTTAAATATAAACAATAAAAAACAGCGAATCATGCTTTTTACAACCATGGGCATTATACTTATTCCTTTTGCCTTTACCGAATCTCGAAGTTCTTACTTGTCATTTGTGGTTGCCATAGGTTGTTTCCTCATTTTTTCTCAAAAAAAGAAACTATTGATGTTTATGTGTTTGGCTGGCATTGCTCTTTCCCCCTTTGTTATCCCACAAAATGTTATTAACCGAATCATGTTTACTTTTAACCAAGCCGAACAAGAAGGTCAGCTTGATCTTGGTGGTTTAAAAGTGGACACATCAACAACAGAACGCTTAAAGTCATGGGAATATGTACTGACCAAAGCTTTTCCTAAAAGCCCTGTCTTTGGCGTTGGTGTAACTGGAGGAGGCTTCCTTGATGCGCAATACCCTCGTGTACTATTGGAAACAGGTATTGTTGGGCTTATATTCTTTATTTGGTTCTTGCGGCGAGTCTGGGTAGTCTTAAAAAGAAGCAGCCGTCAGCTTAAAGATCCGGTGATGCGTGGTGTTGCCTTAGGTGCATTCTGCGGCTATGGGGGGTTATTGGTGCACGGTATTGGTGCCAACACCTTTATCATCGTTCGTATCATGGAACCTTTTATGATTGTCCTAGGATTAATTATATCCATGCAAATATTGGAGAATGAAAAAGCATCTGCCAAAAACAATACAGATGAGTTACCTACTCAACCATCAAGCAGTATATCTTCGGCGACAAACTGAATCGCATCTCCACCACGGTAGTCATCAGGCTTGAGTTGCCCAAACACAGATACACATTGCCCTTGAGAAAGCTGGTTTAACAAAGCTCCACTTTTAAACATCACTGCTGATAAAAATAAAAGCCCATCAGTAAGTTGCAACCTGCATACCCCGCCTTTCAAAGCTTTGATATCGACAATGCTCACATCATGTAGCAACCAAAATGGTGCTGGATTACCTTGCCCTATAGGTTCAAACTTTTGCAGCCGACTAGCCAGCCCTGCGTGCATAGCCGGCATGGTTAACACGCCATCACATAATGTTGCGGGTTGAGTCGTATAGCTTTTCTTCTGAACTTCAACAGCATCTTGAAAATGGGATACAAACGTTTGCCACATACCTTCTTTAACTGTGCCACCACCCGCGCCTGCATGCCCACCAAAACCAGTCAAGCAATCCGCACAATCATGTAATAACTGCCCAATATGGAAGCCTTTTACGCCCCGCAATGATACACGAATACTCCCACTACCCTCAATAAAACCAACCGCTGCAGGTCTGCCATGCTGGCGCGCAAGCCTACCTGCAACCAGCCCCACCACACCTGCATGCCATGATTCATCGTAAATCACCAGTGGTGTGTTTTCTCCTTGCACATCAAGCTTATTGCAAGCTTGTTTAAATGTATCCGCCTCAATTTTCCTGCGCTGAATATTCAAAGTATCCAAGCTTGCTGCCAAAGTCTTGGCTTCATCAGCATGAGTGCAACAAAGCAAAGCCATGGCATCCTCACCGTGCGCTAAACGCCCAGCCGCATTGATACGGGGCGCTAAATAAAAACCAATGGTTTCCACTGAAATGCGCTGCCGGTTTACTTTTGCACTATCAAGCAATGCCGACATACCGATGGAAGGCGCTGTGCGAAGTTGCTGCAAACCCACATGCACCAACACCCGATTCACCCCTTGCAATACCATCACATCCGCCACCGTTGCCATGGCGACACGATCCAAGAGTTGGCGCAAATCATAATCAGGGCGACTGCCTTGCTCACCAAGCTTTTTCCATACCGCCATCAGCAAAAAAAAGGCAACCCCAGTGCCGCACAACACGCGCTCAGCAAATCCACAGTCCTCTCGCGCTGGATTCAGTAGAGCAAAGGCTTGCGGCAATGTTTCATCAGGCAAATGGTGGTCTGTGATGATCAAATCAAATCCCAGTCTGCTCGCTTCTTCGCTTGCTGCCAAACATGTGGTTCCTGTATCCACGCTTAACCCTAGCTCCACGCCCGATTCGTAAGCCGCAACCACAGCCTCCACACCGATTCCATGCCCATCATCAGCCCGATGCGGAATAGAGTAGGTGACCGTTAAACCCGCAGCACGAAGCGCATCCACTAGAATCGATGTGCCACTCACCCCATCACAATCAAAGTCCCCAAAGACATGCACAGGCTCTTCTTGTATCACTGCTTGCGCCAGCCTAGTAGCTGCTTTATCCATATCTTGCATCAAGAATGGGTCAGGGAGATTCGCCAAAGCAGGAGAAAAGAAATCATCCTGCTCATGCAAGCCTCTGGCTTTAAGCAAACCTTGCCATGCCTGCAAAGGCTCATCGGCAAAAAGCGGCTCATGCCGCCAAGCAAGCGTATTTCCCTTGAGGGTGGTTTTGCCTTCAAATGTAAACATTAAATATGCGCAATCATGATGGCTCGTTTCGGTGCGGGATGCCCTTCAATCGTTTTGCTCGCGTCATCAGGGTCTAAATAGTCTGCCAACGATTCAAAACGCATCCAATCGGTCACTCTTTGTTCTTGGGTGCTGGTGACATTCACATCCACGCAGCGCACATCCTTAAAGCCAAGGCGTTGCATCCATAAGGTTAACATATCAACGGATGGTAAGAACCATACATTCTTCATCTTGGCATACCTGCCCTGAGGCATAAGGCACGTCTGCGCATCACCATCCACCACCAAAGTTTCAAGTACCACCTCACCACCACTCTTTAATAATGATTTGATACGTAATAAATGCGCCAAAGGATTTTTCCTGTGGTATAAAATTCCCATGGAAAATACCGTATCAAAGCTTGCCATCGCCTCTGGCATATCTGCAATGCCAAAGGGCAAATAAAAAGCTTGAGTATTTGCTGTATAGCGTTTGACCACTGCAAAATGGAAAGCGAACAGTGGGCTGGTATCAATGCCAAGGGCAAGTGCTGCACCACGCTCTAACATCCGCCACAAGTGATAACCCGAACCACAGCCAATATCCAAGACTTTTCGCCCTTCTAGGCTGGAGATATGAGGCAATACACGCTGCCATTTGAAGTCTGAACGCCATTCCGCATCCACATACACACCAAAAATATCAAAAGGCCCTTTGCGCCATGGCAGCAATCCTCTGAGTGCAACTTCAATCGTTTGTGTATCCACAGGCTCACCTTCTACTTGCTCAATACACACAACATCAGAAAAGCTTGCCTCCGTTTGTTCAGGCTGCGGCAGGGCTGCAAAAGCTTCCGACCATCGCCCAAAATCGCCATGCTTAATGATGCGATTCCAACCTTGATCATGTAAAGCCAACAAGTCATCCACAGCAGGCACATCAGCATCCTTTAGCGCATGCAACAACCTCTGTTTCTCATCCTTAATAAATTGAACAATCAAATCCACACCCTTTCCTAAAAAAGCAATGTTGATTGCCTTTTATGCATTAAATCAATCAATAAGGAAAATCCTTACCCATCTTTAGGGCTTCATCCTACACAGCATTTCCGTCTGATGTCGATACATACCTTATGACTGTCGCGAGCGGTCTTATCAAAATACTCAGGAGATAATGATGTTAAAAACCATATGCCAACTTTTATTCACTTTAGGCCTAAGCCTTACACTACAAAACCATGCCTTAGCTTGGGAGCAACATACTTTACCTACATCTTACATTGATAGCAGCACGCCACATTATGGCGGCAATAAAGCCCCGCTTATTTTATCTTCATCCCATATTCAAATAGCAACACCAAATACAAATGGTATCACCCTTTGGAATTCGGATAATGATGGTATTGATTGGGCAGCAACAAACATTGCTAACAACAACTTCTCCCATGTATATTTAGCAACATCCTCTTTGGCTTTGGGCTGGGGTGAAACACAAGTGCCAACCATGTTTCACCAAGCTATATCCTCTGGCAGTTGGCGTGCTTCCTCTTTTGCATGGCCGCTCGCAAACTGGAACATCATTGATGTGAACACGTCAACTGCTGGAGATATGGTTATTCTTGCAACAACGCCTCATGATGGGTATCTGGTTGAAGGCGAGCTTTTGATGATTCGCGGCAACAGCAATGGCTGGCAGCAACCCATTCGTTTAAGCCAAACCCAAAGTCAGGTGGGTGATGCAAGCTTTATTCAACATGATTCTGGTTTGCAAAGTGTGGTTTGGAGCGAACGCGATGGTAATACTTGGCATATCATGCTAAGCAACAGCAATGATGGCATCACTTGGACTTCGCCTATCGCTATCGTTGAACATATTGCAGCACCCTACTTCCAAGAAGCCGCCGTACAAATTGCAGCAGGTGCACTCAACCAAGATGAAATTGCCCTAGCATTTACTGGCTGGAGCATGCAAGCCTATAGCCAAGTTTGGAGCAAAGCTTTGGATGCACATACAGGTGCTACCACACATGCCTTAACCTTATTACCTGATGCAGGCGATATGGTTCACCAACCTTCATTGGCTGTACTTGCTCAAGATACTTGGGCTGTAGCATGGCAGCAAACCATCAGTATTGATGCTGAAATCTTTGTGGCGCAACATCATGCTGATGGCAGTTGGTCAGAAGCTATCAATGTCTCTGCCGATGCTTTGCACATGGATAGAGACCCCCACATTGCCCAAGGCTCATCGCACACGTTAAACATTGCCTACACACGCCGCATACAAGCAGACATTCAAGAAGTATATATGT
>JALUHL010000245.1:500-6198 GCA_027053695.1 Ghiorsea sp. | reverse complement strand
TTTAGATACAGATGGTTCAGTAGTATATGGTGGTTATCATGTAGATGATGTGCAAGTTACCGTACCCAATACAGGCATAGCCGCCCATTCAGCAGCAGATTATGCCTTTTTAAATGGTACAAGCATGGCGACACCCAATGTTGCAGGTGCTGCGGCTTTAGTGTGGGCAAATGAGCCTGCATTAACAGTCCAGCAAATTAAAAGTCGCCTATTAAATAATGGTGATAGTGTTGCTGCATTGACGGGTAAAACAGTGTCAGGTAGGCGTGTTAATGCGCTTATGTCCATGGAAATAAGGCATGTAACAGCTTTGGCTGTAAATGCAGAAAGTGCCTCTCAAGTTAATGTGACTTGGTCAGATACAATCAATGAAGCAGCATATTTGGTGAAACGCACGGTGTCTGGTGTGACATCAACGATTGCAACTTTACCAGCAAATAGGACATCGTATTTAGATACACAAGCACCAGAAAACAGTTTGATAACCTATAGCGTTGTAGTTCAAGGAAGAGATGGTCGCTTCCCTATATTCTCTCCACCAAGTGTAGATGTGCGAACCCCCGCTGCACCTGTTGTAGCACCACCAGCAGCACCAAGTAGTGGTGGAGGAGGTTGCGTTATGGGTGTTAATAAAGATATAGATCCATTATTTCCATTGTTAATGGTGTTCTCTTTGATGATGTATCGTCGGAAGAAAGTTTTATAGCTTATTCGCATTAAACTGATGAGAAAGGCTTCTACGATGTAGAGGCCTTTTTTGTAGTACCGAACCTTAGGAAATATTTGCTACAAGCTGCATAATTTGCCTATTTAAATAAGTTTGATTGATGAGAAACTGGTAATATATAACAACTTGCTGTCTGGCAATGTAATTGCTCATACGGAGCATGAATCGATTAAGGCCAATATTACAGTTGTTTATTTTCATTAACCTTATGGCTTTGCCAGTTTATGCAGATGATTTTAGTTTACTTTTGAATGGCAAAGCTCTTCATTTACAAGGTGCACCCGCAGGTCAACCGAGCTTTAATGAAGAGAACTGGGGCGCAGGCTTCCAATATGACTTTACGGATAACCACACCGACTGGATTCCTTTTGTAACGGTATCTGGTTTTTTAGACTCGCATAAAAACCCATCCTATTATGCAGGTGGCGGTATGATGCGCCGCTTTAAGTGGGCTGAAACAGGATTGTATACCGATGTCGGCATAGTTTCTTTTTTGATGACCAGAGAAAATTTCAAGAATAACCAACCATTTTTAGGTGTACTGCCTGCGATGACCATAGGCACCAAAAACGTTGCTCTAAATGTTACATACATACCTAAAGTTGACCCTAAAATGGTTGCTCTGTTTTTCTTTCAACTGAAAGTTAATATTTTAGAATTCTAATCCTTGATAGCTAAGGGCTTTGATATTTTTAGGTAGTGGTTAGTCTTTGGGTATGGAAATATTTTTTTGGATGCTTCCCTATTTGGGGTTAGGGCTAATCGTTGGCTTTTTTGCTGGCCTTTTGGGTATTGGCGGTGGGGGTATTATGGTGCCGCTACTGACCATGATATTTATAGCTCAAGGCTTTGACCAAGCCCAACTTGTACACATGGCACTGGGTACATCCATGGCAGCGATTGTCACCACATCCATGGCCAGTGCATACAGCCATCACCAGCATGGTGCGGTGCGTTGGGATGTATGGAAACAGATGGCACTAGGTTTGTTGCTTGGTACATTGACGTTATCCTTTTTTACGGCGTATTTTTCTCGCACATTTCTCGCCGTGTTTTTTAGCATATTTATGACGTATGTCGCTATTCAAATGTGGCTTAATATCAAGCCCAAACCCCACCGAACATTACCCAGCAAAGCAGGGCTTGCAGGCGTGGGTTTTGGTATTGGTGGTATTTCGGCATTGGTGGCGATTGGCGGAGGTACGATGAGCGTACCTTTTTTAACGTGGTGTAATGTGAAAGTGCAACATGCGATTGCCACATCAGCAGCCCTTGGCGTGCCTATTGCGGTGGCAGGAGCTATAGGCTATGCCATGAGTGGTTGGAATGAGCCTGATTTACCTGTATATTCAGTAGGTTATGTGTATATGCCTGCGGTGTTGCTCATTTCTGTGGTGAGTGTGTTTACAGCACCCCTCGGCGCAAAGTTATCACATACCTTACCCGTTCACTTGTTGAAGAAAGTACTTGCAGTGATTCTGTTGCTCTTGGCGATGAAAATGTTGCAGCTTATATGGTAAATTAAGCGATGTGTTCTTTTTCGTAAAGGTATTGGATATGGGCAAATGAGCGGCGAAAATGCTGCCAATCAAACTGTTTGCCGGGATCCCATTTTCTGGTTGGCGCGATATCTTGATGACCAATAATGCGGGTTTTGTCTATGTTGGGGTATTGCTGCATCAGGCTGCGGCAGAGGCGCGCGGTTTCGGTGTATTGTTTTCGGGTAAAGGGCTTGCGTTCATCACCAATCATTTCAATACCAATGCTGTAGTCATTGCAGTTGGTCTTGCCTTGCCATTCAGATTCCCCTGCATGCCAAGCGCGTTTTCCGATAGGTACAAACTGAGTGATGTTGCCTTGTCTATCGACCACAAAATGTGCAGATACGCGCACATCTGCCAAGTCTTGAAAGCTGGGGTGGGCATTATTATCAAGCTTACCCAAAAAAAAGTCTGAAATATGTTGCGCTTCAAATTCACCATCGGGCAAAGAGATGGCATGCAGCACAATCAAATCAATACCAGTATGACTATCAATGTGTTGGGGGCGAGCATCAAAGTGTGGTGAAGCAAGGTATGAAATATCGCGCAACACCATAGCTTAGCTTACATACCGCCAACAAAGAGGGCGTTAAATTCATTCTCTGTCATCATCACAGGGTTAATCGCGCCCATATCTTGGATATTTTTCCAAAGCACTTCCGCTTCTTTTTCCGATAATGCAGGAAAAATAAAGCGGTAGGTGGGGATAATTTTTGTTTCTTGAGAATATTTAAAAGGTTTCTTTAAAGCTTGCAAGGCTTCTTGGCGCAATTTGGCATATTCGGGCAAAAAGAATCTACCAAGCCCAAGCATATATTTGCCATCTTTGCGCCTTAAAATATCCACGCTATCAATCTTCCATTCTTTCAATGCAGCTTGAGCCTCAGCATTGGATACAAAGGTGCGGGGGTCGTCAAACACGTGCAGTTGCACGGCTTCTCTGCGCTCTAAAATGATGGGGTCCATATTGTGTTCTTTGAATTTGGCTTGCAGCTCATCCACGGCCTTTTTCCAAACCATACGTTTGGTGAACACGCGCCATTTTTCATGCTCTAAGCTGCCAAGGTTTGGCCGTTCGGGGATAAACACGCGCACATCGCTTTGTTCATGGGCAAATTCAGGTGGGAACCATGCCGTCCAAGCCAGCCAGCCTAAAACAAGCACGCTAAGGGCTCCGATGATGTTTTTCAGATTAGCCATGTTTGAAATGTTTCTCCGCGACCAGAAGGATGCCTTTCAGTGTCAAATGCGGCTCAACATATTGCACGCTTGGCATATCAGGCTTTAATTTTTCAGCCAAACCGCCCGTAGCAATGATGGTGGCTTGTGCATAACCGTCCTCATTTAAAAGCCTTTTGATGATGCCATTTAACCCATCCACAGCCGACCAATAAACCCCAGCTTGCATGCTGCCCACGGTATCCTTTCCTATCAATGTGTCCACAGGCGCAATGGCGACTTCAGGAAGCTTGGCAGCGCGTTTAGACAAAGCTTCAAGCGCCACTTCAATGCCAGGGATAATCAAGCCGCCCGCATATCGCCCATCAGAGGAGATGACATCAAATGTGGTGGCTGTGCCGCAATCTAAAATAATGGCAGGTGCGCCAAAAAGTTCGCGTGCTGCCAGCGCATTGACAACCCTATCGGCACCGACTTCTTTGGGGTTTTTATAATCAATGGCGATGCCTGTTTTTACATTTGCGCTGCCGACAAAAGCAGGGGTTTGTGCGCAAGTCTGGATGCAGGCATCTTTTAATACATCATCCAAATGCGGCACCACCGATGCGACCATAATACCATCTAGGGCTTTGGGGTCGTGTTCAAATTGGGAAAACATGCCAAACAATTGCCAGCTTAATTCATCGGATGTGAGCTGATGGTTGCTGGATAAACGCCAATGCGCTTTTAAATCCGAGCCAAAATAAAGGCCGAACACCATTTGCGTGTTGCCCACATCAATGCAGAGAAAGCGTTGTTTTTTTGTGCTATTTTGGTTCATGTTTTTGATTCCATAAGTGATACATCGCCAGCAATGATACGCTGTTCTTTGCCATTGACCAACAACCGAAGTGCACCGTCATCCGCTAGACCCAGCGCAAGCCCTTGAATATATGCTTTACCATCAAACACGGAAACTTCTTTTTGGCTAGCCACATGCGCTTTTTCCCAAGCCTCATGGATGGGAGCAAAGCCCTGATGTTGCCAGAGTTCATAATGTTCATGGACGGATTCAAGTGTAGCTTGCAACACATCATCACGGCTGATGGGCTGCGAGCAATAGTCGCTCAAACTTGTGGGTGGAGTTCGCATATCAGCTTCCCAACCTTCTTTGGGCGTATTGATATTGATACCTATGCCCAGCACCACAGCAATGCCATGCGAAGCGCTTTGCATCTCAGTGAGAATGCCGCACACTTTTTTGCTCTCAATTAGCAAATCATTGGGCCATTTGATGCCAACTTTGGGCGCAAACAAGGCCAATGCTTGGTGCGTTGCCACAGCCGCAAGCAGCGAAAATTTAGGCACATCAATGGCGGCAATATTGGGACGAAGTAAAATGCTTAATGCCAGAGAATCATGCAGCGTTTGCCACGACCTGCCTAACCTGCCTTTGCCGTGGGTTTGGCTTTTGGCCACAATAGTCAAACCTTCTTTTGCTCCTTTCTTTGCCTGCCTTAAAGCTTCCTGATTGGTAGAATCAAGGCTGTCAAAATGTTGGATGTTCAAATCCATGGTGATGTGTTCTTTACTGCTTGTGCCATGGCTATGATGCCTCTGATGGGTTTGAGATATGCAGTTTGCTGTCCATGCGTTGATGCAAAATACGCGCAATTTCAATGGTTTGGTGATGAATTCGATAAAATATAACATGTTTATGCTGACAAATAGAGGCATAACCTTGGTGTATTTCAGGGCGGGGTTTACCCAACGTTGGTGATTGCAGCAAAGATAAAAAACAGGCTTCTAAATCTTTAAGATACTGGTTGGCTTGCACCTTGCCCCAGTGTTGTGCGCTGTATGTCCAAATATCAACCAAATCTTGGTCGGCAGCGGGTGATAGTTGGTAGGTTTGGGACATAACTATGCGTTGTTTAAGTCTGCAATAATATCATCCACTTGGCGGTTGCTGAACTGCCCAGCTTCGACTTGATGTGCGCCCGCAGCAACGGCTTGTCTAAGGTGATTTAACTTCATTTGTTGCACAATGTCTTCGTTTTCTTCCATGAAGCGAAGAGCTTCACGCACCACTTCACTGGCATTGTTATATAATCCCGAATTGACCTTGGATTTTATTTTGGATTCAAGCTTGGGTGTTAATGAAATATGCATATAGCCACTCCTTTAATAGGAAAAAGTAGAGGCTCATCCAAGCATTGTCAATCTATGATGGCACACTTGAAACGCGCATGGATAAATCAAGACATGGCGC
>JALUHL010000245.1:0-490 GCA_027053695.1 Ghiorsea sp. | reverse complement strand
TATCCAAGGTGATATTGCCTGAGGCTTCTAAAAGTATGGATTCAGGCACAAGCTTGCGCGCTTCTTTCACCGTATCAGTGTTCATATTATCCAGCAGAATAATGTCAGGGCAAACATGCACCGCTTCAATGACTTCTTCTAAAGTTTCGCATTCCACTTCAATCCAAGTATCGGGGGATAATTTATGGCATTCGGCGACTGCATCAGTGATGGAGCCTGCTGCCAAAATATGATTTTCTTTTATCAGCATGCCTGAAGCCAAGTCCATGCGGTGGTTTTTTCCGCCGCCGTGTAGCACTGCCTCTTTTTCAAGGTGACGCAAACCCGGGGTGGTTTTTCTGGTGTCTGCAATGACGCAATTCGTATCCTGCAAGGCTTGCACAAATAGGGATGTTGCTGTGGCAATGCCTGATAAATGCTGCATAAAATTGAGGGCGGTACGCTCTGCGGATAAAAGCATGCGCATATTACCATCAAGCTCGCAAATGGT
>JALUHL010000244.1 GCA_027053695.1 Ghiorsea sp. | reverse complement strand
CGTGAGTATGGCAGAATATGCTCAATTTCAACTTCCGAAGAAAACAACATGGCAGCATTAATAGGTTTACCTGTATATGGGCATTGCTTATTGCACTCTTCCCACAAACGGAATTTGATGATGTCATTACGACTTGGGTTGTGAATACCATATTCATCTTGAAGTCGTTTTTTAATCTCTTCATTCCGCCTACGATTTTTAGCATTCTGGAAACTCACCTCTTTACGCTGTTTGCTTGACTGCTTCAAATCTCTAGCCATTTCCACACGAATGAAGTCAGGTTTACCGTATTCACGCACAATCGCATTGACGACCTTGCGAACCTCATACAGTGCTTTTTGCACAATAGGGTTTCTCAATTGTGGCGGCTCACCCAATTGCGGAATTATCGTATCATCTTGCTGATCTTTTCGCTGATAACCTACTGCTTCCACTGCATCAGTATATTTTAAGCCTTTCTCTAAGTATGGCAGAAGCTTCTTCATAGCTTTTTCTGAAAGATGCCCGTAACCATCCTGAAGCTTAATTTTACTTAGTTTTTCGATTTGTTCATCGCTTAAATCAAGCGCTTCACCCAATTGCTGACAATGCCTCAAAAGCACTTGTTCATCTTCAATAAATAATAGATCATGAACCAGTTTGTCACGCTGCTCAACGCTTAAATCATTATATTTCTTTTTCAGAATCGTGCGTAGGGAAGCTTCCACTTCATTGCCTTTAAGCTTATCTCTTCCACCTTCTTCAAGATTGAATCGGATATGCTCCCAATGCTGATGCCCATCATTGAATAAGAGCTTACGAATTGCACTAAAATTCATAGTCTTTTTCTTTTCTAATGCCGCAACAAGCTTATCTCTTAAATCCAAGTCCTCAGCCAATTGCCATTCATCACTGCCATCAATCACTTTTAAGTTATTCACTTCTGAAAGTAAGCGAAATTGCTGGGCATACCATGTGCCTTTAGGGCTACGTTTTTTGCCTACCCAAACCTTTTCACCTTTCTTATTCACAACTTGTTGTTTCTCAAACTCACACAAACCAACCAAAAACTTTTGATTTTTTAGTGGTCGTTGATAAAAAATAGTGTAATAAACCTTATCTTTTAAGTCATTGTTGAGTTTATCTGGATAAAATGGCGCTAGATGATTCCACAATACTTCAAATTCATGCTCATACATACTGCGCTTGGTATAACGACCACGAATACGTTGCTCTCTTGGGTCAAGTGAGTACAAATACTGCCCCAATGTTTCAAAACCACCTTCTTGAATCTGTTTCTCTAGTTCCACAAGTGCTGTAGCTACTTTCCCATCACTCTCACCTGATTTGCGATTGCTCTTAAAGCCACGGCGTTGATTGATATGATACAAAGCTCGCCCTAATGAATAAAGCCATGCCTGTGCGTTCTTTTCAACATGTGTTTGCTGTAAATGAAGAAGATTTGCTCTAGCTTTATAGGGATTTACAGACATGACCTGTCGCCATTGTTCTTCATCCGAGGGCAATAGTTTATGTTCAATGAACAAATGTTTGAGGGCTTCCCTGCGCTGATTTCTACGTTTGTGCAGCTTACGCTCTCCACGTTTTTCTCGTCGCGTGGCATTTTTAGACTGCTCAGCACCTTGTGGTGTTCTATCTACGCCTTCTTGAAATATACGAACGCCAGAGTTAATGATACCAGTAAAATCATTACCTCGTTGATCAGAAGCTTCCAATAGTCCCCAACCAATGGAGTTTGTTCCTAAATCTAAACCAAGAATTGTCGCCATATTTCACTCCCACAGAAAAAAACTTGCAGAGAGCATAGCAAAGGAATTATAGTTTCGCCATTGTATCTAACGGATGCCTCAAAGTCTTTTCATAACAAGAAATTATTTTGCAGGCTCTGCTCGGCTTGATGCAAATCTTTTCGAGTAACCTATTGCCCGTGCGAAAGCGCGGGCTTTTTATTGATTACGCCACCACAGTTTCAAAGCATCCGTTTTACGCCCAAACCACGAAGCTTGTTCCACACTTTGCTGTGCTAATACAGGCACGCTTTGCAACACAACATCCTCTTTTTTAGTGTGTAAAACAGCTTGAACTTTGCCTAAAGCTTGCCCTTTTTGAATGGGTGCAAGTTGCGGCGACTTATAGCTTAATTTAAAGGATAAATGCTTTTCACTGCCTTTAGGTACAGTAATCCAAATGGCTTTGGCGGGCTTAACCCAAACAGCATCCGTTTTGCCTTCAAACACTTCAATTTTGCGGCGAATGTCTTTTTCTTTAGGACGAACCGTAACAAACTGGCGCATGCCATATTTTAAGAGCACTTTCGATTGCTCTTGCCTTGCTTTATCCGATGCTGCGCCAAACAAGGAAGACACCAAACGCATATTTCCTTTCTCAGCCGCTCCTGTTAAACAGTATCCCGCTTCTTCAGTATGTCCTGTTTTCATGCCTTTGGCTTCAGGTAACGACCACAGCAACCGATTACGATTCCACTGTTTTCGACCATCAAAGGTGTAGCTTTTCTCAGCAAATATTTCAAAAAACTTAGGGAAATCACGCCATAAGGCAACGCCTAACTTCGCCATATCCATGGCTGTACTGAAATGATTATCTTCAGGGAACCCTGTAGGGTTCATAAAATGCGTGTTGCTCATGCCCAAATCCGCAGCCTTGGCATTCATCAAACGCACAAACTCATCGGTAGAGCCTGCCAAATGCTCTGCAACCACAGTTGCTGCATCATTACCTGAAAGGGTTGCAATACCATGAAGCACTTCGCGGACTGTAGGGTGCATACGCGGCTCTAAAAACATGGTGCTACCACCAATTTTCCAAGCCTTTTTACTCACATTCACCCGCTCATCCAAATCAAGCGTACCTTGCTTGGCAGCTTCAAAAGCAAGGTATAAAGTCATCATCTTGGTCATGCTTGCAGGCGCTAAGCGTTTATTTTCTTCATGTTTGGCAAGGATTTGTCCTGAGCGCGCATCAAGTAGCACCCAAGATTTTGCCTTGACAGCAGGCTCCAACGGCCAGTTGACCGCAGCAAAAGCTTGCTGCCCAAGTAGCATGACTGCAATCCCAACTAAGGTTAATAAACCTCTTACCATATCCAATCTCCTTCTGGCTCTACGCTCCACACCAGCTCTGTTTCCTTAGAACGCATAGCATAACCTTTAATGTGCAACGTTTGAGCATGCAACATCATACGCCCATGTTTTTTCCCGCCGTAACGTGCATCACCCAAGATGGGGCAGCCCAAGGATGCCAAATGTACACGCAATTGATGGGTTCGCCCAGTATGCGGCACCAACTTGAGCAATGCCTTGCCATCTTTTCGCTGCTCAACAAATGCTTCTGTTTTGCTTGCTCTGCCCTGATTGTCCACATGATAGCGTCCTGCTCTATCTGCTTTGGCTGAAATGGCAGTTTCAATCAGCATCTCATCCCAGCTTGGCGCAGGTGACACCACAGCCCAATAGGTTTTATCCACCGCATGCTGCCATTTTTGTTGCAAATGTTGCAATGCTTTAGGCTCATAACAAAACATCATTAACCCTGATGTGCCTTTATCCAAGCGATGCACTGGACGCAAATGTTTGTTTTGCACAGGTGTTAATTGAAGTGCCATAGCAAGCTCATAAGGCAATGTTCCCTTGCTTCTATGCAAAGCTTCTTGTGCATATTGCCCTGCTTTTTTATGCACCAGCACCCAAGCTTTATCCTGCCAGACTATTTGCTCAGCCGAAAAAGGCACAAGCTTTTCATCATCCAGCACCACAATACGAACTTTCTCACCACCCTGAATGATGCGGCCAGCCTTGCGGCAGCGTTTTTTGTTCAGGTAAACCCCGCCTTCATCAATCGCTCTTTGCAATCTGCGCCGAGAATAAGGGGCAATCGCAGCCAAAGCTGAATCCAAACGTTGCCCACCCTGCTCTGATGGAATATGCAGCTTAATATCTTCAAATGCCATATTTAATCCTTCACCTTAACCAGAGCAGCAAGCACTTCATCATGCGTTTCACAACAGATAAGACTTTCAAAACCATGGTCAACACTCATCACCAATTGCGCCTGCATGGTTTCTATCAAAGGCTTCCAGCATACGCCATACACAATCAATGGCCGCTGCTCTAAAATGCGAATCGCCAACAAATCCCAAGTCATGGCAAATTCAGCCAATGTGCCCAAACCACCGGGTAACACAATATAGGCTTGCGCTTGTTCAATCAGCATTTGCATGCGCTCAAAAAAATCCGATGCCCGCTTTTCTTCCGTTAACGTGTTATTGGGTGGTGTTGGAAACACTTCCAAGGTAATACCTGTCACCTTACCGCCACCCTTAACCATACCATGCGAAAAGGCTGCCATCATACCTTGATGACCACCCACCAAACCTGACCAACCCAGCTGTGCAATTTTCTCTGATAACACTTCAACATCTTGAAAGCGCGCATCTTTAGGCGTTATCCGCGATGAGCCAAAAGCTGTAATGATTTTTGTGGGCTGCATACAATCAGTCATGAATAATCATCGCCTTTGTATATCCGCTATCTTGCACACTTTTTAAAGCTGCTTCAGCATCTTCATCCAAATCAAAAGGACCTAAACGCACGCGATACACTTGCCCCACAGGGGTCACTTCTGCTGATGCGTGTTCCGCTTTGCTTTTAAGCTGTGCTGCCACCTGCGCTGCTCGCTGCTGCGAAGAAAATGCACCCACTTGCACATAAGCCAATTCAATGTTGTTAGTTTGAATGTTTTGCACAGGGTTAGCTTGTTGCGGCGCTGGAGCAGGGCTAGGTATAGGCTTTACAGCTTGAACAGGAGCGATGACTGGCGCAGGTTTCTTATTGGGTTTTTCTCTGGGTTTTTTTATGGACTTAACTTTCTCTGCGCTAACATCGGCACTGTATAAAGTTTGCACACGCACCCGAGTTGTGCCCTGCTTGGCATAGCCCAAGGCTTTAGCCGCTGCATAGGATAAATCAATCAGCCGACTTTTCACAAAAGGCCCTCTATCATTCACCCTAACTTTTATTGATTTGCCATTCTCTAGGTTGGTAACCCTCACAATCGAAGGCATGGGCAACAGTGTATGCGCAGCCGTCATGGCATACATATTATAGGTTTCACCATTGGCTGTTTTTTTACCATGAAATTTCTTGCCATACCAAGAGGCAATGCCCACTTCATCATAAGCTTCACCTGTGGCTAGCGGCTCATACCACTGCCCAGCAATTTGATAGGGACTGCCACGCTTCACCTTGCCACCCTCACCCAAATGCTTGGATGGTGGTGTACGACCACTATGATAACCCGGCGGATAACGTGTAGGAGCGCAGGAAGAGAACATCGTCAGCCCAAACACGCAGGCAAGTGCACAGTAAAGCCGCAGACACACCTTACTTGCCTACATCACACTTTTCATTGCCCAACATATAAGCCAGCTCGGTGGCTGCCAAAGCATAGTTCCAAGAGCGATTCCAGCGGGTAATCGCATAGAAATTACGATTGACCAAAATCGTCACCTTACCGTCTTGGGTATCCCTTTGAATCAGTGCCACTTTCTCATCTGAAGACCAGCCTTTTGGTTTTTTTAGACCTACTTTTTCAAATTCACGCAAAGGGCGATATTTTCGTGTTTCATCTTGAAGTGCTTGTTGAATAAGTTTGCCTTGAGGCACGTCTTTTAGCCAATGCGCCACCATTTTACTGTCATCCCAATGGTTGCGTTGAAAATAGTATGCCACACTAAAAATAATATCTTTGGGCGTATGCCAAACATCACGTTTACCATCGCCATCGCCATCCACTGCATACTCTAGAAAAGAAGTAGGCATCAATTGCGTCACCCCAAATGCCCCAGCATATGAACCCTCAATATTTTCAGGCTTCAAACCTTCTTCTTGGCACAACAACAAAAATGCTTTGAGCTCTTTGCGAAAAAACTTAGCTCTACGCTCATAACCAGTTGCCAACGTCACCAAAGCATCCAGCACTTTATCCCTGCCCCAATTCTCACCAAAGCGTGTTTCAATGCCCAAAATGGCCGTGATGATTTCTGGCGCAACGCCATATTTTTCTTGCGCTTGCACGAATATATCATGATTTTCTTTCAAAAAGGCTAGCGACTTTTTCTTCATCCTATCATTGATAAACAATGGGCGATAATCCGTATATGGGCGCGCTTCATAAGGCGTGTTCATTTTGCGAATTAAATCCGCATCAAACTT
>JALUHL010000243.1 GCA_027053695.1 Ghiorsea sp. | reverse complement strand
GCTAGCTGATGATGTCAGTCAGTTTATGCAGTATAAAGTGCTTCATGGTGATGGAGGAAATCATGTTTGATATTAAAGTACCGAGCTTGGGCGAGTCCGACACTGAAGCCACATTGATTACTTGGCTCAAAGATGTGGGTGATGATGTGTTAGTGGATGACATTATTGCTGAAATCGAAAGCGATAAAATCACCATGGAAATCACAGCCACGGAATCAGGTAAACTGGTGGAGCACTTGGCTGAAGAAGAAGATACCGTAGAGCCAGGGCAGGTGATTGGTAGGATTGATACATCCATGGAGGTGAGCCAAGCAAAAGCGCCCGCAGTAAAACCTGAGAAGAAAGTTGAGCCACAAGTTGACCCACAAGTTGAACCAGAACCACAAGCCGAAATAACATCGCAAGAAAGCAGTGCGCCTGTAGAGGAACAAGGTTTAGCAGAACGTGAAATCGTCCGCGAACCTATGTCGCGCTTGCGTAAACGCATTGCGACACGTTTAAAAGAGGCGCAAAACACAGCCGCCATGCTCACCACATTCAATGAAGTGAATATGCAGCCCATCATGGACATGCGAAAATCCAACCAAGAAACATTTATGGAAAAACATGATGTGAAGCTTGGTTTTATGTCCTTCTTCACCAAAGCCTGTGCCGCTGCCTGCGCTGAGTTTCCCAATATCAATGCTTATATTGATGGTGATGATGTGGTGTATCATAATTATATTGATATGGGTATTGCCGTGTCCACAGACAATGGCTTGATGGTGCCCGTGCTGCGTGATGCAGGTATCAAAAGCTTTGCAGAGATCGAAAAAGGCATCATCGACTTAGCCACCAAAGCCCGAGAAGGCGGGCTAACCCCTGATGACTTGCAAGGTGGCACATTCTCCATCACCAACGGTGGCATTTTCGGCTCCATGCTTTCCACACCCATACTCAATACGCCACAAAGTGCGATTCTGGGTATGCACACCATTCAACAACGCCCTGTCGTGGAAAATGGCGCGATTATCGCACGACCCATAATGTATCTCGCATTATCTTATGACCATAGATTGATTGATGGCAAAGATGCTGTGCAGTTTCTAGTGCGCGTAAAATCCTTGTTGGAAAGCCCCGAAGCGTTTGATATTGGCATTTGATATTAGCCTTTAACATAACCTAAAAGCTTGTCACATATAGGTTTAGTTCTCTTTCATCAGACCGCCTCGCATATTCATGCGATACCGCCTTTTGCTTATCGCATCTAACGTTCGCCCATCGCATATTGTGTGGGAGATATTTTATGACAACAGCTTTAGATGCAACATCATTGTATATGAAAGAAGTGACGCGTTATGCACTTTTAACCGCGGAACAAGAAATTGAATTATCATATCGTATTGCCGATGGTGATGAAGCGGCTCGCCAAACCATGATTAAGGCCAACCTAAGATTGGTGGTCAAAATCGCTCGCAAATATATGAACCGTGGTTTGCCACTGGAAGATTTAATTGAAGAAGGCAACTTAGGCCTGATTCATGCGGTTGGAAAGTTTGATGCAGCCCATGAATGCCGCTTTTCAACTTATGCGACATGGTGGATTCGCCAGAACATTGAGCGCGGTATCATGAATCTAGCGCGCACCATCCGTGTGCCTGTGCATGTGGGCAAAGAAATCAATAGTATGAATCGCTCAAGCACCCAGTTGCGCGCTATCCTTGGCAGAGAGCCAAGCGCCAACGAAATCGCTTTAAAAATGGGCAAATCTAAAGCGCGTGTCCATGAATTAAGAGATGCTATGCAACATACCCATAGCG
>JALUHL010000242.1:564-6297 GCA_027053695.1 Ghiorsea sp. | reverse complement strand
ACATAGCGCAAATCAAACCTTCGGCTTTTTCCATCACATCATCTTGATTCACAAAAGACATTTCCAAATCAATTTGGGTAAATTCAGGCTGGCGATCTGCCCTTAAATCTTCATCACGGAAGCAACGCGCCACCTGATAATATCTATCCATGCCCGCCACCATCAATAATTGCTTAAACAACTGTGGGCTTTGCGGCAATGCATAGAATGAACCGGGATACACACGCGATGGCACAAGATAATCGCGCGCACCTTCAGGTGTAGATTTGTTTAAAATGGGTGTTTCAACATCCAAAAAATCTTGAGAATCCAAATAGTTGCGTGCGGCATGGGTCACTTGATGGCGCAAAATAAGATTGCGCTGCATTGTCGGGCGGCGCAAATCCAAATAGCGATATTCCAAACGATGTTGCTCGCCTGCATTGCAATCATCATCAATAGCAAATGGTGGTGTTTCAGCGCGGTTAAGCACAATCAACTCTGAAATCTTAACCTCAACTTCACCCGTTGGCAGCTTAGGGTTGATAGCCTCATCATCGCGAGCAATCACTTCGCCATAGACTTCAATCACATTTTGTTGACGCATGGAATGCGCAAGCTTGTGCATATCAGGTGTATCAGGGTGAGCCACCACTTGCACCAAACCTGAACGGTCACGCACATCTAAGAAAATCACACCGCCGTGGTCACGGTTGGTTTCAACCCAGCCAGAAAGTTTTACTTGTTGCCCCAAATGGGCTTTGCGAAAATCGCCACAGTATGTGCGCGTCACCATGATGTGTACTCCAGTGTATTATTAATAAGCACCGCAACCTAACAATGCTTAAGGTGACTGCAAGTGCTGCCTTAACATGAAGCTTTATTCACTTGCCATTGTTCCCATACCACTTTACGCTGCGCTTATGCGTGCTTTAACTGTTATCGCCATATTTGCTCTACAGCTATCCATATTCACTTGCGGATTTGATATCCATGTGCATGCCATAGATAGCAATATAGGACATATTGCGCAGCATATGCATGATAAAACAGGTGAGCACAAACAAGCACCTAACCATGGTTGTCATGTCCACACCTCGCATACTTTTGCCGAGATAACATCAACACAAGTTCCAAATGTAGGTTTACTTGCCTTTGCGCAACCTCACATTCTAAAAGGCAGCCTACTTAAAAACCTTTCCTCAAGCATAGAATATCCTCCCAAAGCATAGTCACAGCTGATTCGTAAAGCCCAGTGGTTTACCACTTGGTAAAACATCAGCTTTCCCTCAAATTAATCCATAACTAAAAGAGAGGAAACTGTGCAAAAACAGATACTTATACCCTTCATGCTCATCAGCATGATACCGTGGATTTCCCATGCGGAAACCACATTAGAACAAACCATAAACATGGCCAAGCAACATCCTAGGCTGCATATGGCTGAGCTCAATAATGATGCTTCACGCGCATCCTTATCTGCCTCAAGCTCCTATGCATACAACCCTGAACTATCCATTGAAGTGCAAGACCGTAAGCTAAATAGCGGCGGGCATGGCACGGATTATTATATTGGCTTATCACAAGGCATAGAGATGGGTGGTAAAGGAAGTTATCGTGAGCAAGCAGCCAAAGCTTCCTTGCAAAGCAGTAAATTCCAAACTGAAATCTTGCGACAAACGCTGGTGGCAGATGCTGCTAGAGCATTTATTTTGCTTGATGAAGCCAAGCAAGCCTTGTCTATTCGCAGCCAACAAAGCGAGCTGCTGCAAAACCTTAACCAAGGCGTGCAAAAGCAGTTGCAAGTTGGCGATGCTAACATTCTGCAAGCTAATCTTGCTGCGGCATCGTATGCCTCTGCATTAAGTGCACTCACGCAAGCTAAGCAGGATTATACTTTAGCACTTAACGCTTATCATCGAGCCACTGGCAAATTTGAAAGCGCTGAAATAAGTCCAAGCTTACCCACCTTGGATACCAACTGGCAGCCGCCTGAACATGCCTACACGCTTGCCGAACAAGCAAGGCCAGAACTTGCTGCATTAGAAGCCCAAGCCAAGCAAGGCCAAGCCCAAGCAGAGCTCGCCAATGCTTCGCGTTATGTTGACCCAACCTTGAGTGTAATGGGCGGCAGAGAAGCTGGGGAACAACTATTCAAGCTGGGTATCAGCTTTCCTATCCCTTTGACCAACACCAAAAAAGGCGAATACAAAGCATCACTTGCCCAAGCTGAAATCAGTCAAAGCCAAGTATTATGGTTTAAAAAGCAGCTTCAATCTGAAGTGCGCTCTGCCCTTGAGAACCACCGCAGCGCCATGATGGTCTTGCGTATGTTTGAACAGCAGCAAACGGACAGCAACAGTATCACGCTTGCTAAATCAGCCTTTGAAGCGGGTGAACTTAGCCTTGAAGACTTGGTTTTACACATCAACCAAGCCCTTGATGCCAAACTCACCATATTGAATCTTACCAAGCAGGGCTGGTTAGCCCGCATCCAACTTGCCCAAACATTGGGGCATCCCGAATATATTTTACAAGGAATCAAACCATGAAACAGTTTATATTGATATTAACCAGCATCGTTTTGCTGCAACACCCAGCATGGGCAGAAGATCATGATCATGCCCATGAGCATGAACCAACCAGCCAACATGAATCTGGCACCCATGAAGAACATGGTGGTCACGGCGAGCATGAAGAAGGTAAACCCATAGAGCTCTCCCCTGCTCAAATCCAACAAGCAGGCATACAAACGCAAGTGTTAATGCCGCAAAAAAGCAAGCAGAGTTTGGTTGCGCCGGGCACTGTATCTGCCAACAATTACAAGCTTGCCGATGTCACAACATTGGTTGATGCTGTGGTTGAAAAGCGCTATGTACGCTTAGGTGATAAGGTGAAGTCTGGCCAGCGTTTAGTTGTCCTAAGTAGCTCCGCCTTGGCTCAAGCCCAAGCCGATTATTTAAGGGCTGAAGGTTTATACCAAACGGCAAAACTTGATGTGGCAAGGCTTGAAGGTTTGGTCAAAGATAAGATTGTTTCTCAAGCCCGATTTCAACAAGCCCAAAGCAACCTTCAATCTGCCAAAGCAGGTTTGGCTGCTGCCCAAGCTGCTTTATCTGCATACGGCATGCGTAACAAAGATATTCAAAAGCTACCCCAAGCAAAAAACTATGGTCAGCTCACTTTAAGAGCCCCCTCCTCAGGAACCGTGATTGCTGATGATTTCAGGCTAGGTCAACATATCGCAGCAGGCTCACGCTTAATGCAAATTGTGGATGAATCTACGGTCTGGGTTGAGGTCAAACTTGCGCAACATCAAGTTGCAGGTGTTCATGTCGGCGATGAAGCCATGGTGATGCTAAAATCAAGCCCTAAAGCGTATGCGGGTAAAGTGATTAACATCTATCATCAGTTGGACAATACCACACGCACGGTTGGTGTACGTTTGCAGGTGAACAATCCTGAAGATCAATTGCACCCCGGCATGTTTGTGACCGCTGAAATTGAAGCAGGTCATGGCAAAGAAGCCTTATTGATCCCTCAAGAAGCTGTGCAGCGTCAAGGCAGTGAGCTGATTGTGTTTATCGAAGAAAAGCCTCGGCATTTTGAGCGCCGCGAAGTTGAAGTGGGTAAGGCAAGCTTTGGTTTAGTGCCTGTACTTAAAGGCATTAAAAAAGGTGAATCTGTGGTCGTCAAAGGCGCGTTTATTCTTGCATCAGAGCTAGCAAAATCTGGCTTTGAAGTGCACAACCATTAAGGAGAACAGCTTATGTTTTCTAAATGGATAGATGCAGCGGTAAACAACCGCTTTCTTATTTTGTTGCTGCTGGTCGGTTCTATGGCTTATGCAGCATTGATGGTACCCAAGCTCAACTTGGATGCCTTTCCTGATGTCACCAATGTACAGGTGCAAATCAATACTGAAGCCCAAGGTTTAGCCTCAGAAGAAGTGGAGCAGCTGATTACCTACCCCATTGAGGCTGTGATGTATGCCTTGCCTGATGTGGAAGAAGTGCGCTCGATTTCTAAGACGGGTTTATCCGTGATTACGGTATCCTTTAAGGAAGGCACGGATATTTATTTTGCGCGACAATTGGTATTCCAAAAGCTGCAAGACGCAAGGCAAACCGTGCCAGACTGGGCAGGCACACCAAAAATTGGCCCTAACACTTCAGGGCTTGGGCAAGTGTTCCAATATATCATCAAAGCAGCGCCAGAAGCAGGCTTTGATGCGCTCACCCTTCGCGCACTGAATGATTGGGTGGTCAAGCTTATGCTTATGCCTGTGGAAGGCGTAACCGAAGTATTATCTTTTGGCGGGCAAGTTCGCCAATATCAAGTCCAACTTATCCCTGACAAGCTTTTATCTTATGGTTTACATGTGGATGATGTGGTCACAGCGATTGAAGCTAACAACCGCAATGCTGGTGGTTGGTATTTACCGCAAGGTGATGAGCAGTTGGTGATTCGTGGCGTTGGCTGGGTTCCCGGTGGTGAGGCTGGTTTGCAAGCTATTGCTTTGATACCTGTAAAAACCGTGGATGGTACGTCTATTCGTGTGGCTGATGTGGCGAAAGTCGAGTTTGGTGGCGAAATCAGGCAAGGCGCTGTCACCATGACAGAGCGTTTATCTGACGGCAGCATCAAGCAGCTTGGAGAAGTCGTGGTTGGCATTGTGATGAAGCGCTTTGGCGCCAACACCAAAAACACCATTGATGATGTCAAATCTCGCCTTGAGATTGTGCAGAAATCTATGCCCGAAGGTGTCTCTATCCAACCATTCTACAATCAATCTGAATTGATTGATAAGGCGGTATGGACAGTGGAAAAAGCATTGCTCGAAGCGTTTGTGCTTATCATCATTATATTGCTTCTCTTTTTGATGAATTTAAGGGCTGCTTTTTTGGTGCTGTTATCCGTACCCATCTCCATTCTTGCAGCACTTGCCGTGATGCAGCATTACGGCATTTCAGCCAACTTGATGAGCTTGGGTGGCTTAGCCATTGCCATTGGTATGATGGTGGATGGTTCTGTGGTCATGGTGGAAAACATTTTCAAACATTTAGAGAAAGTAAAAGATGGCGACCATGGCACAGCTTTAAGAATCACCGAAGCAGCCAAAGAAGTGGTGCGACCTGTGTTGTTTGCTGTGATGATTATTTTATTGGTATTCACGCCCCTTTTTGCCTTAGAAGGCGTGGAAGGAAAAATGTTTACCCCCATGGCTTTATCTATTTGTTTTGCCATGTTTGCATCCTTGTTGGTGGCTGTGTTTGTGATGCCAGTCTTGGCAACTTATGTGTTTACCAAAGGCGTGACGCATAAAGATAGCCCTGTGCTTAAACCCATTGCAAACCTATATCACAAGCTATTAAGCAAAGCCTTAGATGCGCGCAAACGTGTGGTTGGCGGTGCTGTGATTGCATTTTTGCTCACCATCGCAACCGTACCCTTTCTTGGCACGGAGTTTGTGCCTGAATTGGAAGAAGGTACGATAGCTGTTCGGGTTACACTCGCACCTTCCTCATCCCTGCCTTTTGCCAAAGATACGGGTGAAAAGCTTGAACGCGTGCTTATCGAAAACTTCCCCGAAATCTTGTATGTCTCCGCGCGAACAGGGAGGGCTGAAATTGGTGGTGACCCCGAACCCGTATCCAATGTGGAGATTTTTATTGGTTTAAAGCCTGTCTCTGAATGGACAAGTGCATCCAATCGAAAAGAGCTGCAAAAGTTGATGCGCGAGAAAATGGAAGT
>JALUHL010000242.1:0-554 GCA_027053695.1 Ghiorsea sp. | reverse complement strand
GGTATGGCATTCCTATTGATGATGTGATGAGCTTGATTGCAGATGCCATTGGCGGCGTATCTGCAGGGCAAGTCATTTCAGGCAATGAACGCAATGATATTTATGTACGCCTGCATGAAGATTATCGCAATAGCGCTGAAAAGATTGGCGGCTTGATTCTGCAAGCTGCATCTGGCGCTTGGGTGCGCTTGGATGATGTTGCTAGTATTGGTGTGGAGCAAGGCCCGCCCATGATTAAGCGCGATGATGTGCAGCGGCGTATTGTGATTCAGAGCAATGTGGAAGGCAGAGATATGGGCAGCCTTGTTGCTGAGCTTGATGCCAAAATCCAAAGTGAGATTGATTTACCTACGGGTTACACCGTGGTGTTTGGTGGTCAATTTGAGAATCAACAACGCGCTCAAGCCAAACTCATGGTGGTTGTACCACTTTCTTTATTGATGATTTTCTTGCTGCTCTATTTCATGTTCCATTCCGTGGGTCAGGCAGCATTGATTATGCTGAATGTGCCATTGGCATTGATTGGTGGTATATTGGCGTTGCTTGTTTCTGGG
>JALUHL010000241.1:1244-1804 GCA_027053695.1 Ghiorsea sp. | reverse complement strand
GTGATTACCGAGACCGTATTTGATTGGCCGGGACTTGGATTATTAACGATTGAGGCGATTCAGCGCAGGGATTATCCCTTGGTGCAAGGGTGTGTGCTTATCATTGCCTTGTTTTATGTGTTGGCAAACTTGTTGGCAGACTTATTAAATTTGTGGCTAGACCCGAGGCAGCGGGCGCAATAATGTTTATCAAAGTGATACCCAAAAGTGTTTATGCTTGCTTATTGCTTCCAGCATTGGTGTTGCTGGTGGGCGGGGTACAATCGGTGGATGGGCATGCGGTTGATTTAGCGCAAGTGTTAAGCGGCTCGACAAGCGTACATTGGTTGGGCACGGATGTGTTGGGGCGAGATGTGTTAGACAGGTTAGCTGAAGGCATTGGCCTATCTTTTTCGGTGGCATTAAGTGTGATGAGTTTATGTGCGGTGGTAGGCATCACCGTGGGTATGATTGCGGCTTGGGCTGGCGGTTGGGTGGATAGTTTGCTGATGCGCTTTGTCGATATTGTGCTTTCATTCCCTGGCATTTTATTGGCGATTGCATTGGCGGCTGTGCTTGGC
>JALUHL010000241.1:0-1234 GCA_027053695.1 Ghiorsea sp. | reverse complement strand
GCCCAGGTGTGGATAAGCTGATTATCGCGCTTGCTGCTGTGGGTTGGGTGGGGTTTGCAAGGTTGACCAGAGCGCAAGTATTATCCCTTAGGCATGCGCCATACATTGAAGCTGCCATTGCCAGCGGACAAAACACCATACATATCGCCACCAAACATTTGCTACCCAATATCGCTGCGCCGCTATTGATTGAAGCAAGCTTTGGTTTGGCAGCCGTGATGATTGGTGAAGCAGGGCTTTCATTCTTGGGCATTGGCATACAGCCGCCTGATGCATCATTGGGAACCATGATTAAAGAAGGCTCGCAATTGATGTTGGTTGCACCTATGCAGGTGGTTTACCCAGGTTTAATGCTTTTCCTCCTTGTGATGAGTGCAAACCTTGCAGGCGATGCGCTACGAGATTATCTGGATGTGCGCAGTAAACGATAGCCGCCCGACACTTGAAGCCAAAAACTGATTCTCATGGATAGGAAATATACGCTTGCCTAATTGACATGTGTTTGGGGAATATTTTTGTTGAGAAGGTCGATAAAAACTTTTGTTTTTAAAGGTATATATTCGCGAGTTGGATATAAAATATAAACGCCACCATCAAAGTCAGTTGCTGTTGTGGTGAAGTCTTCGAACACCCGTACTAATTCTCCTGATTCAAGCTCTTGATGAATAAGCCAGTCAGGTAATAGTGCCAAACCCATATCGGATAAGGCACAATGTTTAATGGCCTTGGAATTGGTGATTAAGCACTGGCCTTGGATAGGAACTTTAACAACATCGTTACCCTGCTTGAACATCCAATTGGTACTATTGTAACCAGGGCGTGGGAAAATGAGACAATCGTGGTTTTGGATGTCTTTGGGTTGTTTGGGTGTGGCTCGCTGTTCTAAATACTTGGGTGTTGCACAGATAAACAACTCCATATTACTAAGCTTTCTTGCGACATAAGATGAGTCTTGGAGCACCCCGAGACGAATAGAAACATCAATGCGTTCTTCGATTAAATCAAGGTAGGTATCTGTTAATAGTAGCTCAATTTTTAATAGGGGATATTTTCTTGTGAGTATGGGCAAAAGGGGTGTGATATACATCTGACCATATACTGTGGATGCCGTAATACGCAATGTACCCTTTGGTTCTTGATTAATATCAATGGCGGCTTGTTTTGCATTGTCTAGTTCCATGATTAGTGGGCTGATTTGCTTATAATAGAGCAAGCCCGCCTCTGTTGGCTCCAG
>JALUHL010000240.1 GCA_027053695.1 Ghiorsea sp. | reverse complement strand
ACACCATTGCCCACACCAATATCGCCGCGCTCAGCAATATGGTTAATCGCATCCATCGCACCTTGGCACACATAATCAAAGTGAGCCGTACCACCACGAATCACGCAGCCCAAACACACGATTACATCATACTGGTGTGATTTTGCCATGCGCTGCGCAATGGTGCCGATTTCCAATGCGCCTGCCACACGAACAACTGTGATGTTTTCATCACTTGCTCCGTGCTTCTTTAATGCTTCAACTGCACCATCGGTCAAAGCATTGGTGATACCTTCATTAAATCTAGCTGCCACTATACCAATGCGTAAACCTGTGGCATCGACTGTGCCTTCTAGCGTGGGTGCATCAAGGCTCACTTCTCACCACCTTTTTGCTCTAGCACATCAAACATATGCCCCATTTTATCGCGTTTGGTTTGCAAATAATGGATATTCTCTTCATGAGCAAATGTGCCCAACTGCACGCGCTCTACCACTTCCAAACCATAACCGTCCAAAGCCACAATCTTTTTCGGATTATTGGTTAAAAGTCTCAATTTACGCAAGCCCAATGTGCGTAAAATTTGCGCACCAATACCATAATCTCTTAAATCAGCCTTGAAGCCCAGCTTTTGATTGGCTTCCACCGTGTCATGCCCTGCATCTTGTAGGGCATAGGCTTTTAATTTATTGAATAAACCAATGCCTCGACCTTCTTGCCGCAAATATAAAAGAACACCCGAACCTGCTTCTGCAATTTGCTTCATCGCAGCGTGCAGTTGGGAGCCGCAATCGCAACGGCGGGAGGTAAATACATCGCCCGTCAAACATTCCGAATGCACACGCACCAAACAAGGCTGTTCAGGGTCGCACTCACCCATCACCAATGCCACATGCTCCGCGTCATCCACGAGATTACTAAACCCTATCATTTGGAAATCACCAAATTCAGTCGGCAAACGCACTTCCACTTCACGCTTCACCAAAGAATCATGCTTTAAGCGATGCGAAATCAAATCTGCAATACAGCCAATTTTAATGCCATGCTTTTTAGCAAACTTTTTCAGCTCTGGCATACGTGCCATGGTTCCATCTTCATTCATGATTTCACAAATCACACCAGCAGGCTTCAAGCCCGCAAGTCTTGCTAAATCAATGCTGGCTTCAGTGTGCCCAGCGCGCACCAAGACCCCGCCTTCCTGCCCCTTAAGCGGAAACACATGACCCGGCGAATGAATATCTTCAGCTTTCACATTATCGGCAATGGCTGTGCGTATAGTATGCGCTCTATCAAAGGCAGAAATGCCTGTGGTTACGCCTTCAGCAGCTTCAATCGAGACGGTAAAATTGGTTTTAAATTTTGAATTGATATTCGATGTCATCAAAGCAAGCCCAAGCTTTTCGGTTTGAGATTCTTCCAGGGTTAAGCAAATCAAACCTCTGCCGTGGGTCGCCATAAAGTTAATCGCTTCAGGGGTCACCCATTCAGCCGCCATCACCAAATCGCCTTCGTTTTCCCTATCCTCATCATCAGCAAGGATAATCATGCGCCCAGCGCGCAGCTCTTCAATCAATTCTTCGCAAGAATCAAGGCTCATGGCTTCTCCTGTGCTTCATTTATTCTCATCCTTACAATCCAATATCCGTTCCACATAACGACCCAAAAGGTCAGTTTCAAGGTTGACCACATCACCCTGCGTTAATTCGCCGAGATTGGTATGGTCTAAAGTGTGTGGAATCAAGTTAACGCTAAACTGATTATTTACAACTGTATTCACGGTTAAACTCGTGCCATTTAACGTGACTGAGCCTTTAACCACAATATATTGCT
>JALUHL010000239.1 GCA_027053695.1 Ghiorsea sp. | reverse complement strand
TTTTAGAATACTCCTTAAGAAGCACAACAATACGTCCGATTTTTAATTTTGCAGTAATTTTAAGTGGGATACGCCTTGCATCATTGGTCAGCCAAATTTTAATCACACCCACGCTGGTGAACACACCTTCTGTTTTTAACTCAGGTTGAATCACCAAACATTCAACGCGTTTACCATGAAGCCCGCGTATTTTTTCTTTTTTAAGCAGTTTCACCACCACATCATATTTCTTTTCCGAATCAAAAATGGGGATGGAAACAGGATGATTTTCTGTCGGTGGGTTTAGGCGCGTTAGATAGAAAGCATCAATCACATTCAAATAACCACCCGGCACATCAAACATCTTGGTTTTGCCATTTTTGGTGTATTCCACCTTATTTTCTTTGTATAAAAACTTAGCTTTTTTCGTCGCCGTATAGGAGCGCTCCAATTGATCCGTTTCAAAGAGTGTGCTTTGCATTTTTCCATTCAAACAAAGCCCTTCTGAAACAATCGTATCGCGTACCCGCTTGAACATATCAATAAAACCATTGGTTCTCGCAAAGTTATGCACCTTATAACCATTGGCACCTTGTTTAGTGACATTAATTTCTAAATAACCCGCATTCACAAACTCCCAACCCACTGAATACCGATATTTCTCGCCCACAAAAGGAAAGCAATCCGATGTAGCGGCATGTGCAGACGTAAACACAGATAAAACCGAAGCTAGCCATAAGCTAAAAATCCATAATATTTTAAGCATGTTCTTCCCCTTGTGTTTGCACCCTGAGCACAGCCTTGACCATATCCAAAGCATGTATCTTATCCATACAAATAAAGTTATCGCAGGTTTTTTGAATGCATGGCCCACAATCAGGCTTAGATTCGATATGAAAATCTAAATCGCCATGCGGGGCATTACGCTCACAAGGCGTTGGCCCCCAAAAGCTGACCGTGGGTGTGCCCAAGGCTGCTGCCAAATGTAAAATACCTGTATCGGCAGCAATCACAGCATGGCTTCGTTTAAAAAAGACACACAATTCAGGCGTACTCAAGCGTTTGGGCAATACATACCCCAAACCTGCCTCATTAAGCTGCTTTGCCTTGGCTTCTTCCTTGGCATTACCCCAACAGAACACAATAGAAAACCCTTTTTCTTTGAGCATCCTGCCTGCTTCAAGCCATGTAGCATCGGGCAGTTCTTTGGTAGCAAATGAGCCGCCAAGGTTAAATACCACCCAAGGTTTGAATGTTTGCAAAGCTTGAGGAAGTTCTGCATCAAAAGTTTTGCAAATCTTCGGTGGTGTATAAGCGATGGCTTGCCCAACTTGTTCATCCGATAGCCAAGGGCTTTGCGCCACCCTTCGCACCTGCTGCACAATGCTGATTTCATCAGGGTGTGCAGGGCTAGATGCTTCAAACCAAGATGCAGGCTTTTCTCGAATGACAGCTGGATCAAAGCCATATACTTTGGAGCAAATCAAACGCGCTAAAACCGCTGATTTGATAAGCCCCTGCAAATCAAGCGCTATATTAAAGTGTTCAGCTCTTAGTTTTTGGACTGTGTGTTTAATTTCACGCAAAGGGTGTTCCCCTTTAAGCGCAATCTCATGCACTTTGACTTGCGGCGGCAACACTTCAGTGACAAAAGCAAAACGGCTATCCACCAACCAATGCACCTCATCCACTTCAGGGCGGGCAAGCACATCATCCAGCGCAGGAAGCGCGTGAATAATATCGCCAAAGGCAGATAATTTTACAATCAAAACTTTCACAAAGCCAAGCATACGAACAGGATGATGAAATAACCATGAATTTTTAATCTGTATGATTGCCTTGAAATGGTTATGCTTGCGCCCTACATATAGGTCATCGTATGTTATAAACCAATTCAAGGGGCATCATCATGGCAGGCTGCGGAACAAAACAAGTGGATGAAAGTTCAAAAAAAGCAATCCCAGGTATCAAAAGTATTGTTGCTGTGGCATCGGGTAAAGGTGGTGTTGGTAAATCAACTACAGCCGTCAACCTAGCTGTCGCTCTATCCCAAGAAGGCCACAAAGTTGGCCTGCTTGATGCTGATATTTATGGCCCATCCTTGCCCAATATGCTTGGGCTTAAAGGTGAACGACCACAAGTGGATACGGGCGGCCAAGTCATTTTTCCGCTTGAAAACTACGGCATTAAAATGATGTCTATGGGTTTATTGGTGCCTGATGAACAAGCCATGATTTGGCGTGGGCCTATGGTTGCCAGTGCGCTTGGTCAGCTTTTGAATGGTGTGGCTTGGGGTGAGCTTGATATGCTTATTATTGATATGCCACCGGGCACAGGCGATGCACAACTTACATTATCCCAAACTGTGCCAGTCACTGGCGCTGTTGTGGTCACCACCCCGCAAGATATTGCTCTCATTGACTGCAAAAAAGGCATTCAAATGTTTGATAAAGTGCATGTACCAACGCTGGGCATTGTGGAAAATATGAGCGTATTTATCTGCCCACACTGCAATGGTGAGTCACATATCTTTGATGAAGGTGGCGCAGAAACATTAAGCAAAGAGTTTAAAACCGAAGTGATTGCCAAAGTGCCTCTTAATATCGCCATTCGTGAAAATGGTGATGCGGGCACACCCATTGTTGCCGCTGCACCCGAATCCGATGAAGCTAAAATCTATAAAGACTTGGCAAAAACGGTGATGGATAAAGTCACCACACTAAATAAACGTAAAATAACTATCCCTGTGATGGCGGGATAATAGAACACTTATGTCCAATATATTTATCGTTATAAGTTTAAATTGTTAAGACTTTCTATTGAATGGATACCTCGTTAGAAGAAATATTATCTGAACTGAAATCAACCGCGTTTACAATCAAAAAGGGTACGCCATTATTTTCACAAGGCGATCATGTTTCTAGCTTTTATTATCTCAAAAAAGGTAAATTAAAGCTTATAAGAAACACCATAGAAGGTGGTGAAACACTGATTCATGTGGCTGCATCCCATGAAACATTAGCCGAGGCATCATTATTTTCAAATCAATACCATTGCTCTGCCTTTGCATCTATGGACTCAGAAGTGGTGAGTTATAGCAAAGAAGACTTGCTATGCCATATTGAACAAAAACCATTGATGATGAAAAAGCTATTGCAAATATTTTCTCAACAAGTGCGCGACTTACGCGCCATCAATGAAATTAAAAACATCCAATCTGCAAAGGCTAGAATCTTAGCTTTTATCAAAAATGAAATGGATGCCAATCAAGAGCTTCATCTCAACATCGCTTTGAAAGATGTTGCCTATAAAATCGGTCTCGCCCATGAAACATTTTATAGGGAGCTTAGGAAGTTGGAAGATGAGCATATATTGGTAAGACAAGGCACTTCCTTAAAATTACAATAATCCATATATGATTGAAATCATATTTATATTCTTTAGCCCACTATATGGTGCGCTGGTTGAATACGAATGACCAAAAATCACATCACAACATGGAGAATATTTATGAAACAAAGCATCACTTTATTTGGGTTATTATGGATGATAAGTATATCAGCCCCCATTCTTGCCCAAGCTATGGATCACAATATGCAAGAAATGAACCATCATATGATGATGCAATCCAAAGATGGCGGCTCAGATAAAAGAATTTCACTTCAATTAAGCCCGCAACAAAAACAACATCAATTGGCGAATATGCGTTCCCATATACAGGCAGTGCAAGAAATTGTTGGTATGCTGTCACAAGGAAAATTTAATCATGCTTCAAGCATCGCACACCAGAAATTAGGCCTAACACCAGAGATGAAGAAAATGTGTAATATGTTTGATAATACTAATTTTAGGAAACTTGGCTTGGCTTTTCATCAAAGCGCAGATGAGTTGGGCGATGTTTTGCAAAAAGGAAATCTTAAACAATCATTACGCGCTTTACACAATACCATGAACTACTGTGTGCAATGCCATGCTACGTTTCGACAATAACATAAAAACGGCTACTGTTTAAAATCATACAAAACAGACATTAATTCACGTTGGATTTTAGCATCCTTGCGATAGGGTTGCGCTGTATTCGTTAGAGGAGCATTCATGCCTGTTCATATTGTCGTTGCCAATCGCCTCATTAAAATCGTTGGCGCATTGATCAAAGCGCTGAGCTACCCTTTCCATGCTATCCTTCCCAAGTATCGCTTTACCATTCCCAAATACAGTGCTGCTAAATGCAAATCCAAAAAGGAAACTCAGATTCCTAAAGTGATTTGGCAAACCAATTTTACCAACAAAGTCGCTTTTCCTGTGTATATCAATTATCTATTTAACCGCCTGATGTCGTTAAGTTATGAATACCATTATGTGAGCACGGAAGACAGGCTTGAATACCTCAAAACTCATGCATCACCACGCATTGTAGAAGCCTATGAAAAGCTCACCAATGGTGCGGCACAAGCTGATTTATGGCGTATGTTTGTGCTCAACCATGAAGGTGGGGTATATATGGATATTGATGCTCACCTCGTCTGGCCATTGGCATGGTTGATTAAACCCGAAGACAAAGAGTTGTTTTTAGTCAATAAAGAGCATTACACCAATTATCTCATTGCTTCCACGCCCAACCACCCTATTTTAAAAGAAACCATTGATATTATCGTGGATAATATTGAGAACCGCAGGGTTGAGCAAGGCGTGTATTATTTAACAGGGCCTGTCACTTTTAATACTGCCATTGGTGATAAGCAGGTGAACAGCCGCTTTTATCGTGTTACCTGCATTCAAGGCAGTTTCACCAATGAACATTTTCAATATATTGACCGTCCTCGCAGCAAGTGGACGCATGTGGACAACAAAGATTTACTGAAGTAACAGCAAAGATATCTCTTAGATTTCTCCACTTCAATGGATGCAGAGTTTCGCAGAGGAAATGAAACCACAAAGAAATGAAACCAATGGATTCCCGCCTTAAGGTGAATGCCGAAGGCAGAGAGTACACCCTGGGGTGATGCGGGAATGACGGTGTGGAGGGTGAGACAGCGCCTTTCCCCCTGCTATAGCTGTGCTGAGATGGTTGGCAAAAGAAGGGAGAAAGCAGAATATTCTAATTCTGCGCCCGCTTTTGCTAAGCAGCGAAGAAACACACAGCTATTTAGGGGGCATTTTCTTTGCTTCGTTTCTTTGATGGCAAAGAAATGAAGATAAAGCTTTTTGATTCGAGGCATCCACGCCTTAAGGGGCAAGCCCCGCACTAAAGTGTGCCTAAATCCGCTGTCCTGCGGATTGATGGTTCGTTTTTGGTCGCACAAAAAATGAAGATAAAACTTAACCACAAAGAGGTATATAGAATATAAACCACTGATAAACGCAGATACACACCGATACATATCATGCCAACTGATGTAAGGGCATCTCACATCTTTTATTAAAAACTATGCAACACTTTTACTCACAGGACTTAACATGGGCATAGGGCAACCAAGCATCATCGAAGCCAAGCGCACCGTTTCCACTTCCTCAGTTTTAACCACGCCATCACTAAGCACACAGTAAATCAAGGCTTGAAGCAACCGCTTCTTATCATCATACGAACATAGGTTTAACTTCTCTAAAGCTTTGCTGACTTGATTGATACTAACCTTGCCTACCGACTTCACTGCATAACCTGGAAAAAGTTCTGCCAACACATCGTGTTTGATTCGACTTGGCTTTTTATCTTGATTGATGCGGCAAACCATATCAATCAGCAGTGCCGCTTCATGTTTCATGCGCTCAATCGGAATAGAGCCTTGCCCATCCCTTGCTTTTTTAAGCCCAAAGTCATGCAGAAAATGTTGATACAATAAGAACTTAAACAAATCGACCTTTCCATTAGCTCCAATCAACTTTTTAAGTGTATCCAAGAATATACGTTTTTGCATATCCTCAAGCATATCCAGCTCGGATGAAACCAAATCCAGTAAAGGCAAACGTAACTCATCCGTGATACGCGGCATCACATCCTTTATTCTCACTACTTCAGCCAATGCTGGTGAACTATCATGGCTTGAAATGAATTGGAGTTGCTTGCGTTCTATCTCTTTATCCTTATCCAACAATAACAAATAAACCAAGGCTTTCGCCGTTAAGCTGTCATGCAACTGCTCACGAATAGTCTCAGGGATTTGAGCTAGAAGCGTTTGCGCTTGTGTTAAATGAAGTGTATTGGGTTTGCCAATCAAACCCATGACCTGCTCCACATTCATACGCAGCTGCTCAGGGCTAGGTGCAGGAGCAAACATCATCGCTGCCTGCTCCCGATTGAAAGCGCGCACACTAGCTTCATCAAACTTAGCAATACGCCCACGAAAGCTTGGGTCAATACGTTTGATGCGATTCACTA
>JALUHL010000238.1 GCA_027053695.1 Ghiorsea sp. | reverse complement strand
GCCTAGATATTTTGGGTAAAAGCATTGAAGGACTAAACTTATGAAACCAACCATGAAACATTTCTTAACCTTATTGGATGTATCACCCGAAGAAGCAAATAGCATTGTGCAACGCGGTATCACCCTTAAAGCCAAACAAAAAAATGGTGAAGCTCACCCCACCCTTGCAGGCAAAGCATTGGCTATGATTTTTGATAAAGCATCCACACGCACCCGTGTTTCATTTGAAACAGGCATGTTTCAATTGGGCGGTCACGCCTTGTTTTTACACTCTGGCACAACCCAACTGGGCAGAGGCGAGCCAGTCGAAGATTCTGCACGCGTGATTTCCAGTATGGTGGATATGGTCATGATTCGTACCTTCGATCATGCTATGGTTGAAAAGTTTGCTGAGTTTTCATCCGTACCTGTCATCAATGCGTTGACTGACTTAACCCACCCCTGCCAAATCTTGGCTGATGTGATGACCTTTGTAGAACATCGCGGCTCAATCAAGGGCAAAACCGTGGCATGGGTTGGCGATGGCAATAATATGGCGCACTCTTGGATAAACGGCTCGGTAACGTTTGGTTATACACTGAACATTGCTACGCCTGATGGTTATGCTGTGGATGAGGGTGTGTTGACACATGCACGCTCCAAAGGTGCGAAGGTAAGCATTTGCAACAGCCCACAAGAAGCGGTACTTGGTGCTGATTTGGTCACCACCGATGTTTGGGCATCTATGGGGCAAGAAGAAGAGCAAAAAATCCGTGAAGCAGCCTTTAAAGGCTACCAAGTGAACACTGCATTGATGGCTCATGCCAATAACGATGCTTTATTTATGCATTGCTTGCCAGCGCACCGTGGCGAAGAAGTTTCCGCTGATGTCATTGATGGCAAACAATCCGTAGTTTGGGATGAAGCAGAAAACCGCCTTCATGCGCAAAAAGCACTGATGGAATTTTTGATGGATGTGTCTGTTTGAGTTGTATTACCTTCAAAGGGTAGGACTTTTATTTTTGAACCGCAGAGAACGCAGAGTTACGCAGAGGCATGTAAATAAAACCACAAAGCAGAACTTCATGTATTTCTCATTCACATGGGGTTGACGATACCAAAGTGGTCATGACACCTTCCCCCCGGTTATAGCTATAGAATACTAATCCAAGGGATTAACCAAGTTTTAGTGCTGAATATTCACCCTCTGCGCAACTCGGCGACCTCTGCGGTGAAATAGTTCAAACCAACCTAAACACTGTAATCTCAGGTTCATTACCCAAACGAATCGGCGGCCCCCAATAACCTGTACCAGGGCTGACATAAATCCATGTTTTCTTGCGATGCAAATGTAACCCTTTGATATAAGGGTTTGCTATCTTAGCGATAAAGTTCCATGGATAATATTGCCCACCATGCGTATGCCCTGAAATCTGAAAATCGAATCCTGCCGCAGAAGCCTCATCAATGCTTTTGGGCTGATGCGCCAATAGGATTTTCACATCTGCATCAGGCGCACCTTGCATGGCTTTCTTAGGGCTAGATTGATGGGCTGGAATATACTGATGCGCCCGATAGTCCGTCACCCCCGCCATCAAAAGCTTTGCGCCTTCAATATCAAGTATCTCATGTTCATTAAGCAGCACCGTAAAACCGAGGCGTTTCATTTCCTCAATCCAAGCTTCTGCACCCGAATAATATTCATGATTGCCTGTGATAAAGTATTTATATTTGGGGGCTGACACCTGACTTTAAAAAAGTTAAGGTGATCAGATGTACATAAAGCATTGTAAAATAAGCAGAAATAAGCAGTTGGAACTCATAAAATACTTCGTTGCAGGTTCAACAG
>JALUHL010000237.1 GCA_027053695.1 Ghiorsea sp. | reverse complement strand
TAACTTCGCGCAAAGATGAGGAAGATGAAGTGCTGGGTTTAGACTCAGGAGCTGATGACTATATCGTTAAACCTGTTGAGCCAATGAAACTTCAAGCTAGGGTTAGAAAAATGTTGAGTATGTATAATCGTATTCGTTCGGCAGTGAAAGCTTAATGTTAAACATGGGGAGAGCATTGTGGCAGGCTTAGATATTCAAGCAATTCAAGATGCAAAAGATGCGCTCAATGAGGATAAGGTTCCGCATTCAGAGTTTATGCGGGTGAGCATGAATGGTGCAACGTTTGTATTGCCTGTTGATGATGTATTAAGTGTGGTTCGCCCTGCGGTCATCACCCCTGTACCTATGGCACCAGACCATTTGCTGGGCGTGACCAACGTCCGAGGGCAAATTTTTTGCATGATTGATCCAGGCAAGGTCTTAAAGCTTGAGCAAGGCATCAAAGATAAAACAACGCAAACACGGTTTATTTTATTACGCCATGAGCGCATGCATTTAGGTATTTGGGTGGATGCTGTGGCTGACCTTTACAGTATACCCACGGCAGAGGTGCCTGCGGACTCGGGCGACAAGCACAGCAAAGGTATTTTGAATATTGGCAGTGAAACATTGCATATATTGCGTGTGAGCGCCCTATTGGATTGATGAAGATTGGAAAGAAGGATTGGGTAGGAGAAAGATATGAGTGAAGAGTCAAAGCAAGAAGCTATGCAAGCTGGCGATGAACACATTGAGCATTTACCTCTGGGGGATACACCTGTTGGGGATGTGCCGCATGAAGATACGTTAAATATGGAGATTGAAAGTGAGTTGGATGTTGATTTGGCAGATGCACTTGATGTAGATACTGATTTGGAGACAGATGCGACTACGGAGGAAGTATCGAATACATCTTCGGGTAGCAAGGGTGCTAAAAAAGATAAAGGGTTGCTGAGCTTGCGCGCTTTTGGGCGTCGTAAGATGATGTTAACATTGGTTTTCTTTGCTGTATTGATTGTGGCAGTGGGTTATACATCACTTCAAGCAGTGAAACAGGTGGATGGGCTGAGCGGCACATATTTGCAGCAAGTGAAATTAGAACGTTTAAGAGCGGCATTGCCCAGTATATTGCTGCCGCTCAACGATTATATCTTATCGCAAAATAAAAGTGATATTAAGAAAATTGAGCAAGCTCAAGCGAATTTCAATGGGCTACTCAATGAAGTAAAAGGCTTTTCGTTGTTGGAAGCGGATGATAAGAAGAAATTAGCAGAAATTGGTGATTTGATGGCTGAGGTAGGCACGATTGCATCCGATACCACCAGCGAAAAAATTCCTTTTGACCAAGCTGGAAGTTTGGCTGTGGTTGCGCAAAGCTTGGTGTTTGTAGGTCAGGATAAGCTCAATGTTATTGCTGCCCATCTTGAAGAAAGTGCAAAAGCTGTGATTGAAAGTGATAAGTCTCAACTGACCGATTTTATGTGGATTAACCTTATTTTGGTTGCGATTGTGGGCTATTTCCTCGTGATGTTGAATAACACGTTTGTTCGCAATATCACACGAGAAGTTTCAACCGCGGCACAGGATGTGGCGGAATCTTCAGAAAATATTTTGGTGTCTGTGGATAGGCAGGCAACAGCATCTTCTACTCAGGCAGGTACCGTTAAAGGTGTAACCGAAGAGTTGGGTACAATGTCGGCTGCGGCCACCAAAATTGCAGCTACAGCTGGTAGTGTTGAAAAGATTGCGACAGCAACTGCCAGTGCTGCGGTAGAAGGTGGTGCAGCAGTAAAAGAAGCCATTGGTCATATGGGCGTGATTCGTGAAGAAGTGATGAAAATTGCTGAGAAAGTTTCTGATTCAGGTCGGAAAGCTGAGCAAATTTTGGAGTCGGTGGACTCGATTCAAGAAATTGCAGATGAAACGCATTTGTTGGCGTTAAATGCTTCGATTGAATCGGCAGCTGCAGGTGAGTTTGGTAAGCGCTTCGCCGTGGTCGCCAGTGAGGTGCGCCGTTTGTCGGAGAGAGCCAAAGAGTTCACTGAAGAAATTCAAGTGGTGGTGAATGAAGTGAATACATCCACCAAAGATTCGATTGAAGTGACGCGCAAAGGTTTGGAAAGTGTGGCTATGGGTGTACAAATTGCCCAACGCGCTGGGGATGCATTAGGTAAAATGCAGGATATGTCTAGCAAGACGAGCCGAGCTGTACATACCATTGCTATGGCAACAGAGAGGCAAAGTGATAACTCGCAAGAGTTTGAGGCAACTATGCGGGCCATTGCAGATTTAATTCAAGATTCTGCGGAACAAATGCAGGGCTCGCGTGAAGCCGCAGTGCAGCTGAATGAAGTTGCTGATAAATTAAGAAAGTTTGTTTAAGTCAGCGCAATAATTATTCATGGCAGATTTTGATTTATCCAACTTTATCGCTTCATTTTTTGATGAGGCGCGGGAAAGGCTTAACTCCATCAACCAAGCGTTGGTGGAGTTTGAGGCAGGCACCCTAGATGAAGAAGGTCTTGTATCACTACGGCGTGATGCACATACCATCAAAGGCTCAGCATTGATGCTCGGGGTTAATGATGTGGGTGGTGTGGCTCATGTTTTTGAGGATTTGGTTGAATTATTGATTAAGTCACCTGAATTACGAACTTCTGCAGCAACACAATTTATGTATGATTTACATGATTTATTGGATAAACGCTTAGAAGACCCTGAAGGAAAGGATTTGCTCGACGAAGCGGACGTGAGAACGAAGTTTGATGCTTTATTACCTGAATTAAAGTCAGGTAAACCGAGTGAGGAACAAAGTCAGGCTGGAGAAACTACCACAGAATCTCAATCAAGCTCAGATGTTGAAATGCAAGACCCAGCCGAAGCCTTGGCTGAAGAGGTTAGTGCGCTAACAGCTCAAGATGACCCATATATGATGATTGGCGCTGAAGAAGTTAGAGATAGAAAAGCGCAAAAAGAAAAAGAAGCTTTAACCCGTAGTGAAGAGAAGACCTCAGAGAAACACCTCAGCCAAGATGAATTGGATGCCTTGCTTGCTCAAAGTAAACCTGATACATCTTATCCTGCATCAGCTTTTAGACCGCGCATTCAATCGGAGACCAAAGTTGGCTCAGGGCAAAGGAAAAGTTCAGGGCGGTTCCTTCGCGTTGATGCGGAGCGCATGGAAGAATTATCCAACCAAGTGATTGAAATCAGTACAGAACAAAGTCGCAACAAGAAAACAGAAAGTGATTTGCAAGTGGCTCGTGTTGATATGCGCACCTTACGAAGGGAATGGCGCAAGGTTCGATACTTGCTTGAAGCGCAAGGCGATGAGAAGGCGGCTTCCACCATTGATTATATGTTAGAAACACAAATGCGGCATTTGCGCCGTATGACAGAAGAGGCTCGTTATCAAGCTGAGCGTAATGAATTCGTTTTAAGAGAGCTTCGCGATAAGGTTTTAGGGCTGATGGTTAGACCATTGGATACGATATTCTCAACATTTCCTCGTGCTGTGCGCGATGTTGCTGCCAAGGTGGGCAAGCAAGTTCGTTTGGTGGTGGATGGAAGTAGTGTTGAAATGGACCAAAATGTTACCGAAGCCTTGGTTGAGCCTTTGGTACATCTGCTCAATAATGCTGTTGCCCACGGCATCGAAAGTGAAAGTGAACGCTTAGCCGCAGGTAAACCTGCGCAAGGGCAAGTGAGCATCATTGCTAAACAAAGTGGTAGTGAAGTCTTGATTGAAGTGCTGGATGATGGGCGTGGCATTGATACGGAAACCATTAAAAAAGTAGCAGTGGAGCGTGGTGTAACCACCCAAGATGAAATTGACTTGATGGATTCCGGGGAAATTATGGAACTGATTTTCCGCCCAGGTTTTTCAACGCTGGAGGAAGTGGATACGCTTGCAGGGCGTGGCATAGGCATGAATGTGGTGCAAGATGCGGTGCGCCGTTTAACGGGAACCATTCGCGTACAAACTGAAGTGGGCAAAGGTACACGCTTTTTAATTTCTGTGCCGATAAGTGTGGCAGTACAAGATGCCCTGATGTTTAAAATTGGTGGGCAGAAGTATGGCATGCTTACGCATATGATTGACCAAGCTGTGCCACTTGCAGGGCAAATGGTGCATGAAGGCTTGGCTGGAAAACGTTTCTTGGCTTATGGCAACGAGCAAGTTCCTATTGTGGATTTACGCCAAATGATGCTGGGCAAAGGCGAAACTTTATCTGAAGAACCTTTTATTATTGTTGCAGAACATATTGAAGGTTTTGTGGGCATTATGGTGGATGAAATGCTGGGTGATGGCGAAATCATGGTGCGTGATTTAGACCCCTATATTAAGCGCTATTTACCGCAAGGTTTGATGGGCAATACCATTATTGAAGATGGTAGCGTGGTGATGTTGCTTGAGCCGTATGGTATTAAGGAAATGGGTAGAACAGCGCCAGATCAATCGTTTGAAATCAGTATGGCAGAAGAAGATAAGCTGCGCTTTAATATCTTGCTTGTGGATGATTCATTGATTGCTAGGGAAGTTGAAAAGAATATCTTTGAAAGTCTTGGTTTTGTGGTGGACACGGCCATTGATGGTATGGATGGCTTAGAGAAGCTGCAAACCAGCCATTATGATATGTTGGTGACCGACCTTGAAATGCCGCGTTTGGATGGGTTTGGTTTGGTGCGGCAAATTCGCAACCAACCTGAGTATAGTGAGCTTCCTATTGTGGTGATTTCTACGCGCGAAAGTTCAGAAGATAGAATGCGCGCATTAGAAGTTGGTGCAGATTCATACATGGTGAAACAACGCCTAGAAGCAAGCAATATTATTTCTACAGTCAAAGCTCTGGTTGGCCCAGATATGGTGAAAGAGCGTGGGGTCCAGGCGAAGCTAGACGCAGGCGACTAACCATGAATTTTCTTAAAGTTCCTGATTACCATATGCATACCCCTAGATGTAATCATGCCAAAGGTAGCATTGCTGAATATGCGCAAGCTGCGGTGGATGCTGGATTAAAAGAAATCGGCATGTCTGACCATTCACCCATGCCCAATGGCTTTGATGCTGCGTGGCGTATGGATGAATCTGAATTGGATTCCTTTCTTGAAGAGCTGGAAGCAGCCCAGCATCAATTTAAAGGTCAGTTAAGCATTAAAGCCGCCTTAGAAGTCGATTATTATCAAGGCGCAGAAGAATATATTACATATCTAGCCAACTATTATGATTGGGATTATTTAATGGGCTCTGTTCATTTTATTGGCGATTGGGGCTTTGATAACCCCGATGAAATAGCTCGCTTTGAAACATGCGATATGGAGCAGACTTATTGTGATTATTTTAGGCTGCTTGAGTTATCGGCGGCTTGCGGGCTGTTTGATATCATTGGGCATCCTGATTTGATTAAAAAGTTTGGCTATCGAGCGCCTAAAGGCTCGGTGGCTGTTGCGCAAGCCCAAGATGCCATGCTGGCGGCTGTAAAAAAAGCGGATGTGGCCTTAGAGATTAGCTCGGCAGGTTTGCGTAAACCTGTGCGCGAAATTTATCCCCATCCTGCTCTTGTTGAAAAAGCAGCAGCTCTAGGTATTCCTTTTGCTTATGGCTCGGATGCGCATGCGCCCAGTGAAGTGGGGCATGCTATGGATGATTGTCTGGCTTTGTTGCAGCAATATGATGTGCAATCCATTGCAACATTTAGCAAACGCAAGCGCAGTATGATGAGCTTTACGGACGGTGCATGAGTAGCGAGCCTAAAGATAAGCTCTGGGTATTGCTCACAGGTGCATCAGGTGGCTTTGGGCTAGAGTTTGCCATACAGCTTGAAGCTTTAGGCTATAATCTTATCTTGCATGGTCGCGATAAGTCCCGCCTACAATTAACCCACAATGCGCTGCAATACCCTGATAAACATATATGCATGCAAGCAGACTTATCATCACGCAAAGCAACGGAAACTTTTATTGATAGCCTTGCTTCTTACACCATCAAAGGCTTGGTGAATAACGCAGGTTTTGGCGTGTGGGGTGGTTTCGCGGAAAAAGAATGTGTGGCGCAAGCCGATGTGATTCGGGTGGATTTATTAGCCCCCGTCATGCTTGGGCATGCTTTGATTCCGCAACTTAAGAAGAACCATGGGTTTATGATTAATGTGTCATCCTTGGCAGCAGAAACACCGCTGCCGTATCTCGCAACGTATGCAGCCGTTAAAGCAGGCATGACCTTTTGGAGCGAAGCGATTCGGGCAGAATATAAAGGTGAATTGGCAATTGTGACTTTAGCGCCAGGGCCTTCGCCCACAGGGTTTAGGGATGTGTCGGGCGCACCCAAGGGTAAAGGCAATGAATTTAGTACACCCGCCAAAGAAGTGGTGAGTGCATCCTTGCAAACCTTAAATATGGGTGGTGGTT
>JALUHL010000236.1 GCA_027053695.1 Ghiorsea sp. | reverse complement strand
AGGGCGCACAGGCACAGGCAAAACGGCAACATTCTTGATTACAGCGCTTAAAAAACTGATTGAAACACCCGCCAAAGAAGGCCGCAAAACCAATCAGCCGCGTGTTTTGGTGATTGCGCCAACGCGTGAGCTGGTGATTCAAATTGCCAGCGATGCTGTGAACCTCACCAAATACACCAATATCAACGTACATGCTGTGTTTGGTGGTGTGGATTATGAAAAGCAGCAGCGCCCTTTTGAGACGGGTGTGGAAATTCTGATTGGTACACCTGGTCGTTTGATTGATTTCCATAAAAAGCATTGTTATGACCTTAAAGCTGTGGATGTGATGGTATTGGACGAAGCCGACCGCATGTTTGACTTGGGTTTTATCAAAGACCTTCGTTTCTTGCTCAATCGCTTGCCCAAATATGATGAACGTCAATCACTGATGTTCTCGGCTACCCTTTCCCACCGTGTGATGGAATTGGCTTATGATCACATGAACAACCCTGAAAAAGTGCAAGCGGAAGCAGGCGATATTACGGCTGCCAGTATTGTTGAGAGCATGTATCACACCGCCATGGATGAGAAGCTTCCTTTGCTTATCCACTTGCTCAAAAGCATGGATGTGCAACGCGGTATGGTGTTTATCAACGAAAAACGTACAGGTGAAAAACTTGCCCGAAACCTTGCCAAGTATGGCTTTAAGGTGGGCATTATTTCTGGTGATGTACAACAGCGCAAACGCATGAAAATCTTAGAAATGTTTACCAAAGGTGAGCTAAAACTGTTGATTGCAACTGATGTGGCAAGCCGTGGTATTCATGTCGATGATGTCACCCATGTATTCAACTATGATTTGCCTGAAGATGCAGAATCTTATGTGCACAGAATTGGTCGCACAGGTCGTGCGGGTGCAGATGGCGTGGCGATTTCCTTTGCTTGTGAGCGCTATTGTTTTGAAGTACCTGCCATTGAGGCATACATCAAAAAATCAATTCCCGTCTTAGAAATTAAGCCTGACATGATTGAGCTTGGTGAACCAACCGACCCAACAGCGAAAGCCGAAGGTTTGAAAGCGGGTGATGCTGCGGAAAAACGCCATGATAATCGTAAACCTAGGCAGGGTGGTAATAACCGCGGTGGCAATCGCAATGGTGGCAACAGAAATGGTCAAAACCGTCGCTCTGCGCGCAGATAGACCAGCAAACGAAAAGGATACTGTTCGTCATTCCCGCGCAGGCGGGAATCCATATTTGCAGATGATGGATACCCGTTTTCACGGGTATGACATTGAAAGAGGAAACCCATGAACATTGAACAACAAATGCAATTATTATCCCGGGGCACATTAGAAATTTTGCCCGCAGGAAGCCTTGAAGAAAAGTTGAAGCAGGCTGAAAAAGAAGGTCGCCCGCTGCGCATCAAAGCAGGCTTTGACCCGACTGCACCTGATTTACATTTGGGGCATACCGTACTTTTAGAAAAGCTGCGCCAGTTTCAGCAATGTGGGCATCAAGTGGTATTCTTGATTGGTGATTTCACAGGCATGATTGGCGACCCCACAGGTAAAAGTGCAACTCGCCCACCACTCTCCCAAAAAGAAGTGATTGAGAATGCAGAAACGTATAAACAGCAAGTGTTCAAAGTGCTGGATGAGAGCAAAACTGAAGTCCGTTTTAACTCGGAATGGTTAGGCAACATGTCTGCGGCTGATTTGATTCAAATTGCAGGCAAAGCCACCGTTGCCCGAATGCTTGAGCGCGATGATTTTGAGAAACGCTATAAAGGCGGGCAAGCCATTGCCATTCATGAGTTTTTGTACCCGCTAGTGCAAGGCTATGATTCGGTAGCCTTGGAAG
>JALUHL010000235.1 GCA_027053695.1 Ghiorsea sp. | reverse complement strand
CGCCAGATTCCTTGCTTCTTCAGGTGTAAATGAACCTGTAATTTGAGCTGTACCGCCTGAGATACGCTCTTGAATCACAGGTGCAGACTGCACCACACCTTCAAGCAAAATCGCAAAGCGTTTTTTTACATTCTCTTTGGTTAAACGGTCAAATTTACGACCACCCTGATTGTTAAATTTTAAAGATACCGCAGGCTGATTGCTTTGCGAATCAATGGTGATGCGCGCCATGGCAACATCTTTACCCGATAATTCCGTGCGCTTCTTCAATAAGATAGGGCGTCCATCTTCAAAATAGGCAATCATGTCCCCTGCTGGAATCCTGCCTGCAACAGCAGCATCCAAATCGCCCTTTTCATCCACAAGTTTAAAGTCTAACTGTGCAGTTTGACCAATAATCAATTTTGCCCGCGCTGAATCTTCATAACCTGGAATTTGCACCAATACCCTATGGTCGCCTTGGCGCATAATCACAGGCTCTGTGGTGCCCAAAGCATCCACACGGCGGCGAATCACTTCAATCGTCTGCTCAATCGCATACGATTTCATTTCTTTGGTTTCGCTTTCGGTAATGGTGAACACAAGTTGACCATCTTCGGGTTCTGTCATCTCGTATCCAAGCATGACTCTTTTGAGTTTGCGGGCTGCTTTGTCTGTATCTTCTGGGTTTTTGAGCTCAACCATGGCTTGTGTGGCATTGCTATCGAGCTTGCGATAGCGGATTTTTTCTTCGCGCAAGGTGCGGCGGATAAGGCCAATGCTATCTGAGACTTGCTGCTTGATAACTTTATCAATATCAACATCAACCACCAAATGGATACCGCCTTTAAGGTCTAAACCAAGGTTTAAAGGCTGGCTAAATGATGACGGCCACCAGCTAGGAACGGTTGTTAAATTGGGGGCTGTGCCCATAGCTGCACCAATGAGTACAGTGATAATCAGCCAAAATTTCCAAGGTGCATATTTTTGCATGGTCTTGTCCTTAATTAAATATTGATTTTATTTATTGATTACTTCGCGCTTTTGTCTGCCTTGCCCACATTGCGCTCTTTCTTTGCTTTAGGCTCAGGTGTTTCTTGAAGATCTGTAATGGTATCTTGTTTCACCTTAATGCTTACACCTTCTGCAATTTCAATCGTTGCAATACCATCTTTGATGTTGGTTACACGGCCTAAAATGCCACCACCTGTGACAACCTTATTACCCTTTTTGATGTTTTGAATCATTTCAGCATGGGCTTTCATACGTTTTTGCTGCGGGCGAATTAAAAGTACCCAGAAAATAACCATAATAAGAATCAATGGCAGCAAAGACATAATACCACCACCATCGCTAGCTGCTGCGGCAAAGGCAAAGTTTGCGGGTAAAAGTGCGGCTGATAATGCAGCTACGGCTTTAGAAATCATGCTTGTTAATGTTGAATTGTTCATTTATTTATCCTTATGTTACTTTAAAATATCTTTCTAACTTACTGATTGCGATAGGTTTTTAAGAACCCATCACGAAACTCTGGCCAGCGCCCTTCATCCAAAGCGTTTCTCGCTCTTTGCATTAAATCACAATAATAGTGAAGATTATGCAAAGTGTTCAAGCGCGAGCTTAAAAGCTCTTTTGCCATGAAGAGGTGGCGAAGATACGCTCTAGAAAAGTTTTTGCATGTATAACATGTGCAACTGTCCATAATTGGCGCATCACTTGTTTGGTGTTTTAGGTTTTTGATGTTGATTTTACCATGATCAGTAAACAGCGTGCCATTGCGCGCATTGCGGCTAGGCATCACGCAATCAAACATATCAATGCCTCTATCAATGCCTTCAATCAAATCATCGGGTGTGCCCACGCCCATGACATAATGGGGTTTATCTTCGGGCAAGTGTGGAGCAAGCGCATCCATCATTGCCATCATTTCTTCTTTGGGCTCGCCCACGGACAAACCACCAATGGCAATGCCTTCCAAATCGGTTTCAGCAAGGGCTGCAAGGCTTTCTTTGCGTAAATCAGAATACATGCCACCTTGCACAATACCAAATAAGGCTTGTCTGTCGTTCACAGGCAAGTATTCACGGCAATCTTTTGCCCAGCGCATAGACATTTCCATGGATTCGCGAGCTTCATCATAAGTGGCTGGATATGGGGTGCATTCATCAAATGCCATCACAATATCGCTGCCCAGTTTGCGTTGAATTTCCATGCTTTCTTTGGGGCCTAGAAACCAGCGAGACCCATCAATATGCGATTGGAAGCGAACGCCTTCAGGCTCAATTTTTCGCAAATCACCCAAAGACCACACTTGAAAACCACCAGAATCGGTAAGAATCGGTCTATCCCACGCCATAAACTGATGCAATCCACCCATCTTTTCTACAATATCAGCGCCCGGGCGTAGCATCAGGTGATAGGTATTGCCCAAAATAATTTCAGCGCCAATATCATCGGTTAAATCAGCAGGCGTTAAGCTTTTGACTGTGGCTTGAGTGCCCACAGGCATAAAAACAGGTGTCTGCACTTTGCCGTGCGGTAAAGTTACTTCACCACGACGCGCAAATCCTTGCTCATCTTTGGCAATGATTTTAAATGAAAGTGCAGACACCTATATCAGCTATGAAACGAGTAATGCGTTGATTTTGCGTACAAACCCTGCTGGATCTTCAGGCAATGCGCCTTCAGCAAGCACGGCTTGGTCAAAAAGAATAGCTGAAAAATCAGCAATTTTATCTTTAGAACGCATTTTTGCTAAACGTTTGACCAAATCGTGCTCTGGATTGATTTCCAAAATGGGCTGCACGCTAGGCACATCTTGACCAGCTTGTTTCAAAATACGCTCCATATTGCCTGATATGTCAAAGTTATCTGAGACCAAACATGCAGGTGAAGCCGTTAAACGGTCAGTTGTGCGTACATCTTTAACTTTATCACCTAGAGCTTCCTTAAGCTTCTTCACGGCAGGCTCTGCCGATTTTACAGCTTCTTCATGCTCTTTCTTTTCTTCTTCAGCATCTTCGCCAATGCCTGATAAGTCTAGCTCACCTTTGGCAATAGATTTGAGTTCTTTGCCATCAAATTTGTCCAAGTGGCCAACCAACCATTCATCAATACGGTCAGCAAGCAACAACACTTCAACACCTTTTTTGCGGAAGATTTCCAAATGCGGGCTATTTTTTGCAGCCGCTAAATTTTCCGCTGTGATATAGTAAATGGTATCTTGCCCTTCTTTCATACGCGCAATGTATTGCTCAAGGGTGACGCTTTGTTCATCCGATACTGTGCTCGAGAAGCGAAGCAATGCAGCAATGGCATCTTTATTCTTTTCATCTTCAATCACGCCTTCTTTTAAGCAGTTACCAAACTCTGCATAAAATTCTGCGTACTTATCTTCTTCTTTTTTAGCCAAGTCTTTAAGCCAAGAGAGCACGCGTTTGGTTGCACCTTTTTTCATGGCTGTCATGGCTGGGCTATGCTGCAAAATTTCACGCGACACATTCAGTGGCAAGTCCGATGAATCCATCACACCACGGACAAAGCGAAGGTAGCGCGGCATCAAATCTTCAGTCGCATCCATGATATATACACGTTTCACGTAGAGTTTTACCCCATGTTTGGCTTCTGCTTGCCACAAATCAAAGGGTGCGCGTTTGGGGATATAGAATAATAGTGTGTATTCATATTGCCCTTCTAAGCGTTGGTGCACATAAGCAAGTGGATCCTCGAAATCGTGAGCAACATGCTTGTAAAAATTAACATAATCTTCTTCTTTAAGCTCAGATTTAGGCTGTGCCCACAATGCAGAAGCTTGGTTTACGGTTTCAATTTCAGGCTCTTTACCTTCTTCAGCAGGTTTATACATGCGGATGGGGAAAGGCACATGATCTGCATACTTGTTGATAACAGAGCGCAATTTCCAATCATTTAAAAATTCTTCCGCATCATCACGCAGATGAAGTACAATTTCAGTGCCCCGCTTCTCTTTGCTTACAGTTTCGATGGTGAACTCACCATCACCCGCTGATTCCCAACGTACACCATGTTCAGGGCTTGTGCCTGCACGGCGCGTGGTTAAAGTGACTTTATCAGCGACAAGGAATGATGAATAAAAGCCAACACCAAATTGACCAATCAAATGGGCATCTTTTTCTTGGTCGCCTGAGAGTTGGGTAAAAAATTCTTTGGTGCCAGAGCGGGCAATAGTACCGATATTTTCAATCACTTCTTCATGATTCATGCCAATGCCATTATCTGAAATGGTGATGGTCTTAGCATCTTTATCGAAATCAACAAAGACATGCAAATCTGAATCACCTTCAAACAAGGCATCATCGGTCGTGGCTTCAAAGCGAAGTTTATCGGTCGCATCCGATGCATTAGAAATCAGTTCACGCAAGAAAATTTCTTTATTGGAATAAAGGGAATGAATCATCAAGTCCAAAAGTTGTTTGACTTCGGTTTGGAAATTCATGGTTTCTTTAGACATGGTTACCTCTACTGTGTTGTTATTGATACTTTTTTATAATGACGCAGCAAAGCGTTTTCAAGCCCTATATTGAAAATAAAATAAGCTTTTTAAGGATAGGCTCTAGTGGCGAACCCACCACACAATCATCCAGCCTACCGCCAATGAGCAAAAGCCCATAAAGCGAAGCGATGAAATAGGCATTTGTGGAATCTTTTTAAGCATTCTGACCATGGCTTCTGGAAAAAGCGCATAAAGCGCCCCTTCCAAAACCAAGACCAGCCCTAAAGCCGCCCATAAATCATTCATTACACTTATTTAGATTTTTCGAAAAAGTGAAAGAACTCTGAGTTTGGTGATAGAATAATACGGCTTTGTTTCATCATGGATGTTTTGTATGCCTCAAGTGAACGTGTAAAAGCATAAAATTCAGGGTCTTTTTGGTAAGACTGCGCATAAATTTTAGTTGCTTTTGCATCCGCATTACCTTTGATAATTTCAGATTGTTTGTATGCATCAGCCAATAAGAATTTTCTTTCTTTATCTGCGGTTGCCCGAATTTCTTTCGCCGCTTCTTCACCTTCAGAACGGTATTGTTTGGCAATCCGTTGCCGTTCAGCTTTCATACGACGGAAGACTGAATCAGAGTTATCTTCAGGTAGGTCGGCGCGTTTGATGCGCACATCCACCACTTTTACACCCAATGATGATACCTCAGCATCTGCCAAATCACGAATGGAAATCATCAGTGCAGTCCGTTTATCTCCGCCTTCACCACCAGTTACAATTTCATGCAACGTATGTTGCCCCAAGACTTCACGCACCTTAGCACCCACCACATCTTGCATGCGTGATTCCACACGTTCACGAGTTTTGGCAACCTGATACACTTTAAGTGGGTCTATAATTTTCCAGCGGGTAAAACTATCGACAAGGATTTTCTTTTTGTCTTTGGTGATGACTTCATTGGGAAGGTCATCACTGGCAAGTAGGCGCTTATCAAAAACGACAACATTTTGCCAAGGCAGCTTCCACTTTAAGCCTGGCTCGGTAATGGGTGCGCCTGTAATATCACCAAATTGCATCACCAATGCTTGATCGCGTTGATCCACAATAAATGCACTACGGCTTACAAAAATAAAGATGGCAGCGAAAATTAAACCTGTAATCATTTGTTTAGGGCTCATTATTTCACCTCCACTTTACCAGAGCTACCCAGAGGCAAGTATGGTAAGACCTGACCTGCAACTTTTGAATCGATAATCACTTTATCAGCCCCTGCCAACACTTCTTCCATAGTCTCTAAATATAAACGTTTACGCGTTACTTTAGGTGCTTTTTTGTAGGCTTGAAGCAAGCTATTGAAGCGGTCTGCCTCGCCTGTTGCTCTATCTTCTACTTCTTTGGCATAGGCTTCAGATTCAAGAATCTTCTTCTTAGCCTCACCCCTTGCATTTGGAATAATACTATTGGCATAAGCTTCAGCTTCATTCTTAGCGCGCTCTTTATCCTCACGCGCACTCGCCACATCTTTAAACTCTTTACTCACACGCTCAGGTGGCTGCACATCTTTTAGGGTTACCGTAGTCACACGAATACCTGCGTTATATGCATCCAATATTTTTTGAATTGTTATGCGCGTTTCCGCTTCTACATCTGCTTTTTTATCGGTCATCACATCATCAATTAAGGTGCTACCAATCACCGCGCGAATTGAGCTTTCAGCAGCATCCCTAACCGTTTGCACGGCTTGAGAAGCATCAATTTCAAAGAGATATTTTTGGATGTCTGAAATTTTGTATTGTACCACGAATGAAATATCCACGATATTTTCATCTTTGGTCAACATCAATGATTCTTGGCTCATTTTACGCACTCTGCCATCCGCAAACGCTCTAAAACCAATCGTCAACCGTTGCACTGAAAGCGTTGGTATTTTTTCAACGGTCTCAATGGGATAAGGAAGATGCCAGTTCAAACCTGGGCTGCGTGTGTCCACATGTTGACCAAACCTAAGCACTACAGCCTCTTCATCGGCTTCAACTTTATAAAATCCTGATGCTAGCCACACTACAAAAGCCACACCAATAACCGTCATAATCATACCTTTACTGATTTCTGGAGCATCACCACCTTGGTTTCCGCCTTTGCCGCCACCAAAAAAACCGCCAAATTTTTCATTAAGGTCTTTAAGCATTTTATCCAAATCGGGTGGTGTTTGTTTGTTGTTGCCGCCACCGCCTGATGAGCCGTTGGGTTTGTTGCCCCATGGGTTGTTATCCTGATTTTGGTTCCAAGGCATAAATGCACTCCTTCAATTCATACGCAATACCGTGCGCAGTGTAGCCAACTGCTCGGCGAATACTAGCCTGCGAATACAGGATCGTTTATTTTTTAGGCTCAGGTAATGCTTGTAGCCATGTAAGCAAACCTTGAATCTGCACATCCGTTAAAGGGCCACCATTGGCTGTGCTAAAGCCTGGCATTTGCCGATTACCCATGCCATGGGTAATCACTTGCTTGAGATGAGCAAGGGTTTGACCGTGAAGGCTTGGTGCGTAAGCACCTTCTGCATCTTGCCCATGACACATGGCACAACCGACCTCATAAAGTTTGCTAGGCTCTTTAACGCCTACAAGTGGCTCAAAATGACAAGCGGCACATTGCCCATCAAAAATACCCTTAACGCCACCCTTTTTCATGGCAAAATGAGGGTTATCAATCACATTAAAGCGCAACATCGCCGTAGCTTTATGCCCCAAAGAATCCGTGATATACACAGCTTTCTTAATATCATCTTGTTTGGCTGTGGTATCCACAGCTACTTTGAGCTGGGTGAAGCTATTGGGCGCAATGATATAGCTATCAGGCTCTGCGGCTGTACAACCACAAGAGGCTTGAATATCCACAAGCTCAATGCTTTGCTGGCTATTGTTGCGAATAAGGAAGGTGGCAATGGCAGCCTCTCCTTCTTTGATGTCGCCCAAGTCATACACATCAGGTTGAATATGTAAGGCCGGCAATACTGCTTCGGTTGTTGATGTGGTCTCTATCGGTATTTCAGCTTGTTCCTGCTCTGTTGTACAAGCCGTAAGCCCTAAAATCAAGCAGCATATACTTATATATCTAACCATGGTTTAAGCTCCTTAGGGATAGGTCTTTGCCCTGTCTGCATAGCAATCAAATCGGGTACTTCCATTTGCAGCAATCTTTCAACGCTCTCTATGACCTGCTTATCAGGGCTTTGTAGCGCAAGTTTAAGAGCAGATAGCCAGACATCCAACTCCAACATGCCTTGGCGTTGTAGGCGGTATTGTAAGCCACGCAACTGCACTTCATTCACCAAGCTTAACCTATCAAACCTAGGACATCATAAGCTTGGACTTGCCCTTCAAAGCCTTTGATATCTTGCGGCGGCAAAGCTTTGAATTTCACTTTGGATTGCAGGGCTTTCATGGTGCTTTGGCTGGCAATGGTTTGCCCAGCTTTGGCAACACCTGTAAGCCTTGCAGCCACATTCACAGCATTACCAATGCAAGTGTATTGCATGGTTTTACTCGAACCAATCGCACCCACAACAACCTCACCACTATTGATGCCAATGCCCACAGGAATCAGGGGCTGTTTATGCTTTATGCGCTCTTTATTCCAATCGCTCAACATGGCTTGAATCTCCAAGGCGCATGAAACAGCAGCATCAGCTTGTTGATTCATGGCGATGGGCGCACCAAATAATACCATCACCCCATCACCCATAAACTTATCCACCGTACCACCATATTTGAAAATGATTTCAACCACACGCTCAAAATATGCATTAAGCAAGCGCACCACATCTTCGGGTTCAGATTTTTGGCTCATGCGCGTAAACCCTCGAATATCAACAAACATAATCGTGACTTGCCTTAGCTCTCCTGCTTGACCGATATTAAGTTTACCTGATACCAATTGTTTGACAATGCTGGGCGATAAAAGGCGTTCAAACTGTGCCTGCATGTGTGTTTCATGTTTGATTTTTTCAGTCAGGCGTGCATTTTCTACGGCCATAGCAATATAAGTGCTGATGCCACCCAGCAATTGTAAATCTTTTTTGATAAAGCCACCTTGCCCAGTGCGTAAATCAAGGTGAATCACACCAATCACCACTTCATCATGAATAATAGGGGCACACATCACCGAGGAAATCCCCATAATTTTTAAAGAAGAAACTTTAGCAATTTCATCTTCTTTTTCGTTTTTGGATAACAATACTGCGGTTTTAGTATTTTTAACCTCTGTCAGAATTGAATTGGATACCGTAATTGGTGCATCCAACTTTTCGATGCTATGTACAGCTTTAGTTTCAAATGAACCCAAATCATTAAGCAGTAGGACAACACCCCTATCCGCAGCAAACATAGGAACGATTTGTTTGGCTACCGTGTTTAAAAGAGTATCCAAATCACGTTCAAAACCAATATGTTGAAGCAGTTCTTGACCTAATCTTAATTTCTCGTAATCCACACGAAGTGATGCAACGCTAGTGACTTCTTGCTCAGGTTGAAAACGCTCAAATTCAGCCACATCCACGCGTTCTTGAAACTCTGTTGTTTTGCTATCATCAAATTGTTCAAAGCTAACCAAAGCGCTGACATCATGTTTAACTTCAGATGTATCTTTAAATGTAAGGTATGTATGCCCTAATCGAAGTGTATCTCCATCTGAAAATGTATGTTGGGTAATGCGAAGTTCGTTAAAATAAGAGCCATTAGCGCTACCCAAATCTTCAAAGATATACTTGCCGTCAACCTCTTGAATTTTTGCATGCGCTTTGGAAATAACACTTTCAGGAATACAAATGCTATTGTTGGGATGCCTGCCAATGGTCGTCAACCTATCAAGAGGGACGTGCCGTTTTCCTTCCTTATCTTTAATCAACAAGCTGGGCATAAGCCTAAGCATGCCTATATTCTCGACAAATGCCAAGCCTCTTCCTATATTTCTCCAATGACAGAGCAAAGCCCACAGCCCGACCGCAACACGCTTAGAGCCCACAGGCAAATCTTTTGGGATGCATGGCAAAAAGCCCAAGCCGACTTACCGCTGAACGCTATGGAAGTGCGCATTGCGCGTGTGATTAAAATGCACCCTGAATACCATCATTTTTTCAATGATATGGAAGACTTTTTAGAGCGTGATTTCCAAGTTGATGACGGCATGAACCCCTATCTTCATTTATCATTACACCTTGCCATTGAGGAGCAGCTTGCCACCAAGCAGCCCATTGAAGCGGCGAAGCTGATGGAAGTGCAAATGATAGAGAAAAAAGCAGATAGACATGATGCGTTGCATATGATTTTAGAAGTCTTGGCGGAGACGGTGTACGAATCTCAGCGCGAAGGCAGAGAAATTGACCCGCTTGCTTATGCGCAGAAGATTAAGGTATTGTTGCAAACATGATGCGTTATCTTTTATTCACATTGATGGGCTTTTTTGGCCCTGCATTATTGATGCTTTTCTTTCGTCTGCTTTGGTATCGGATTCGCCATCAATGGTTAACACGCAAGCAAGAGCCCGAAATCATTGATGTTACGCCCAAGAAACCTTCAGGTTACCCTTCCAAAGCTTTCATTGCGTTATGGCTGGTTATCAGTTTAATTTGCACAGGTCTTTTATTGTGGCAGCTCAATGAAGCCAGCGCGCCTGCATCTAAGCAAACCTACATCCCTGCCCATATTGATGCAGAAGGCAATTTTGTACCTTCGCAGCTAATTGAACCCAAGCAGTGAATCAAATTGTGAGCTTAAACTTTAAAAATCTGCGTTTTTTCTTGATCCGAGGTGTTGTCCTCTCCCACAATACTCGTACCGCACTTGGGGCATTCATAAGCCTCTGCTTGCTCTTCTTTAAAGCTTTCACCGCAGCGTGGACATTCAATTTGAACTTGACTCATAAGCTATCCCTTCCTCTACCATTCAGATATAATTTAAGATGTAATCATGCCTTTTATTGAAGATGATACAGCGATAAAAAGCAAGCAGGATGAATTTACGCTGCCTGCATTACCCATCTGTGAGCTAGATAACTGTTTACAGAACAGTGCTACCCTTATCACTGCCAACCAACGTTTGGCTAGATTTCGCTTACAGCAGTTTGAGCAGGCTCAAGTTCAAGCAGGAAAAGCAGCATGGCATACGCCTCATATCATGTCATGGTCGGTGTGGCTGCAGGAGTTGTGGCAAGCGCATCAAGCTGGGCAAACGGGTTTACTGCTGAGCACCCAACAAGAAGCATTATTTTGGCGAGATGTGGTAAGCCACGATGAACAAGCGCATGTGCTCAACCCCAAAGCTTTAGCCAAACAAGCCATGGATGCTTGGCAAATTTTAGCGGACTACCTGATTGACCCTTCATGTTTATTGGCTGGTGGCGAAGAGCATCTGGCTTTGCATCGTTGGGCCAAAGAAGTGCAAACGCGCATTGCTGAAATGAATCCAGATTTTGTGCAGCAATCGGATAAACTCAAGCATCTGCAACAAGCCATGACTCAACCAAGTTCAAGCCAAATCATTGTTGATGGCTTTGACACATTTCACCCTGCGCAAATCGCATTCTTCAAGCATTTGCAGACTTTGGGATATCAAATCTTTGAAACCACACAAGATTCAGAGCCAGCCACACCACACCTGCAAGTTTACCATGATGAAGAATCTGAGTTGCGTTTGGTTTGCCAGCAAATTCGAGCCATCGCAGCGCAAGATAAACATAAAAGCATTGGCGTATTTGTGCCCGACTTGGAACAACGCGCAGTTCAAGTCAGCCAAATATTAAGCGAAGAGCTTGCGCCTGAATTAAGCACTCGCCCAGAAACTGACCTTGAAGGTCAGTATTTTAACCTTTCTCTGGGTTCAGTCTTGGCCAAGCAGCCTATGATTCAAGCTGGCCTCAACCTACTGGCTTTGAGCATTCAGCCTAGCTTGAATGTGCAAACCTATAGCGATATGCTGCATAGCCCATACCTTAAAGGGTTTCATGATGAACAAATGCAACGTGCGGCTTTGGATAAGCAGTTAAGAGCCAACAATTATCAGCATATCAATTTATCCCAACTGTTGTATGTGGCTCAGCATAGTGAATTAAGCTTGCCCATATTTGAAGACATACTCCATGATTTGATGGGGCAACCTTTAGAAAACAATGGCGAGGTATTAAGCTTTTCAGGTAAACAATATTTTTCGGCATGGCTGCAACAAGCAGACCATATCTTGCAAAACCTTGGCTGGGCTGATTTGGCTGAAACATCCTTTGAGATAGCGCAGTTACAAGGCTGGAAAGATATGATACATCAGCTTAGTGGCTTGGATGATTTTTGTGGTAAGCTCACTTGGCCTGAAGCTTTGGGCCGCTTGCAAGAGTATGCTTTTGAGCAACTATTCCGCCCAGCGCCGGGGCTTGCCAATATCCAAGTCATGGGATTTTTAGAAGCCAGCCATTTGCGCTTTGATGAAGCTTTTATCATCAGCATGGATGACCAAACATGGCCGCCTGCTGCCAAGCCTAATCCTTTGATTCCTGTGGATGTTCAAGTGCAATATCAAACGCCACATGCCAACAGTGAGCGCGAATGGATATACGCGCAGCATGTTTGGCAGCATTTATTGCATGTATCCCCTGCTTTGCATGTCAGTTATGCCAAAGTGCGCGAGCATCAGGATATGCAGCCTTCACCCTTGCTTTTAGGGCTTGAGAAAGCAGATGATATGCCTTTATCCAGTCAGCGCTATGCCAGCCATTTGCAACAGCAACAGCCCAAGCTTGAGCCGATTGATGATAAGGCTAACCCTGTGGGCAATGATGAAAGTGTGCGTGGTGGCACGGGCATTTTAGCAGCCGAATCCGCTTGCCCTTTCCAAGCTTTTGCCAAATACAGGCTTAAACTTGAAGGCATTGAAATTCCCTGCAAAGGTTTGAACAGCCGCGAGCAAGGCACACTTCTACATAAAGTCTTAGAAATATTCTGGCATAAGCATCCCAGCCAACAACGATTATTGGATTTAATCGATGCCAAAATTTTAGACGCTGAAATTCAAAGCTGTATTTCAAGCGCATGGAGCAGTTTAAGCCGCTTTATAGACCAAGATACCCAGCAGCTTGAACAAGAGCGTTTAAACCACCTTATTCGCGATTGGTTGCACTTAGAAGCAGCACGCGCGCCATTTAAGGTGGTTGAGCGTGAAGTTTGGCGAGACGTGAAGTTGGGTGACTTGGTTTTGCACACCAAGCTAGACCGAGTAGATATAGACAAGCAAGGGCATAGAATGATTCTGGATTACAAAACAGGTGAATCCACAGCAGGCAAAGCATTGGGGGAGCGCCCAGATGCGCCGCAACTTCCCGCCTATTTGCTTGCTGAGCAAGATAAAGGTTTGACTGTAGATGCGCTGGCTTTCGCTCAAGTTCGCTTTCAGGGCATGGGTTTTAAAGGTTTTGCTCAAGAAGATGATTTATTGCCATCCATCAAGGTTTACAAAGGTAGAAAAGATGCGCCCCAAGATTGGGATGCCCTCACGCAGCATTGGCGTGAATCATTAAACAACCTTGCAGATGAGTTTATGGCTGGTGAAGCAGCAGTTAGCCCAAAAAATGCACAAGCTTGTACCTATTGTGATTTTGAAGGCTTGTGTCGGATTCAAAAATAAAAAGCTACTAAAGTTCAACCGTCATTCCCGCGAAGGCGGGAATCTAGGATTGCATATTATGGATTCCCGTCTTCACGGGAATGACAAGCATTAAAAGTGGCAAATATGCTCGCGGTCAGGGCCTGTAGATAACATGGTAATTGGGCATTCGCATACTTCTTCGATGCGTTTGAGCAAGGCTTTTGCTGCATCAGGAAGCTTAGCTACATCTTGTAAACCAAATGTGTTTTCAGACCAGCCAGCCAAGGTTTCATAAATAGGCGTACATTCTTCCAAAGCTTTAGAGCAAGCTGGAATCGATTGCAGGCGTTCGCCACCCCGCTCATAACCCACACATAACTTCACTTCTTCAAGCCCGTCTAAGACATCCAGTTTGGTAATCGCCAAACCCGTCACACCATTGATGCGCACAGCATGTTGCACCACCACTGCATCAAACCAACCTGTACGGCGTGGGCGGCCAGTGGTCGCACCAAATTCTTGGCCTTTTTCTGCCATGTGTTTACCTGCATTTTTAGCATCGCACATGCCATCCGCATTGTATAATTCTGTTGGGAATGGGCCTGCGCCAACGCGAGTGGTGTATGCTTTGCAAATGCCAAGTACTTCATGCACTTCTTTGGGGCCAACGCCAAGTCCTGCAAGGGCTGCACCTGAAACAGTGTTCGAGGAAGTCACAAACGGATAAGTGCCATGGTCAACATCCAGCATGGAGCCTTGCGCACCTTCATACAGAATATTTTTACCTTCCTTAATCTTTTGATGCAAAATCAATGGCACATCAGCAGCCAAGGGCAATAAACGCTCACGCGCCAAGTCCAATGCTTCAACCACATCTTCTTTTTTAACAGCTTCTGCGCCCAAAAATTCAACCAACATAAAGTTGACGTATTTCAGATTTTCATCAATGCGTGCATCCAATGTATCTGAATGCAAATCCACAAGGCGAATACCACGACGCGCTGTTTTATCTTCATAACATGGGCCAATGCCACGACCTGTTGTACCAATCTTGCCTTTACCTTTAGCCGCTTCGCGCGCTGCGTCTAATGCACGGTGATACGGCAGAATAAGCTGGCAGCGGTCAGAGATACGCAAACGATCATGCACTGGGATATTCGCTTTAAGCAGCATATCCAATTCTTCCACCAAACGGAATGGGTCAACCACAGTACCATTGCCAATCAAGCTCAAAATATTCTCATGAAGAATACCTGATGGGATATGATTCAATACCGTTTTTTGGTCGCCAATCACCAAGGTATGCCCAGCATTCGGGCCACCCTGAAAACGAGCTACTACATCCATGTTAGGCGCAAGTAGGTCAACAATCTTACCCTTGCCTTCATCGCCCCATTGAATCCCAATCGCTACTGTGTTTGTCATCATCTATCCCTTAAAGTCAGTCTTACTTTTTCAAATACAAATCTTCTTAGTGCCTGCTAGGTTGTTGAAAGTTAGGCTTAAAAATATAAAGCTTACAAACCGTAAGTGAATATTTTTATAACGCTACTATCAGCAATATAGTGGGTGCTAAGTGTCTAGCCATGCCCATAGGTCGAAAGAAAAACCCACTGCTGGCATATCTCTGCCATGCGCAGCCATCATTTTATCATAGCGCCCACCATGCAATAAAGCATGGGCAGAACCGCTTGCAAAGCCTGTGAATACCATGCCGTTGTGATACAAAAAGCGTGGTGTTACTGCTGCATCAATCTCAATGGCAACTTCGCCTGAAAGTTTGCTTTGCACCGTGCTCACCAAGCTTGCCAATTCATCAGCTGCTTTATCAAATTTCTTGTTAATCTTACCACGATAAGCTTGCAGCCAGCCGCCATCAGCTTGGCCTGAAGCAAGGCTCATCAATGCATCTTGCGCAATGCCAGAGACATGATCTTTGGCCAAGTGCGCCCGCAAATCTTCGGGTGAATAGCGCGCAATCAAGGCCACCCAATCTTCCAATGATGTTGTGGAGCTATCAATCAAGGCATTGATAATGCCCATGTGCCCCACTTGAAGCACAGCATCCTTAAAGCCTGCGGCTGCCATGGACAGTGCTGCCAAGTGAATCACTTCCACATCGCCTTCCATACCTGCAAGACCTAAACATTCAACCCCAGTTTGCCACTGCTGCCTAGAGCCCGTGCGCACATCAGGGCGAGCAAGCATCACTTGCCCAGAATAATAAAGCTTCAGTTGGTTTTCTTGATGTAAACGGGTGGCAACAATGCGAGCAATTTGCGGGGTCATATCTGGGCGAATGGCTAAAATCCCTGCGTTTGCAGGGTCAGAAAAAACAATGGTTTGGTCGGATAAGAAGCTTCCTGCGCCAGAATTAAGCGCTTCAGGGCGCTCCACAAGCGGTGGAATCACTTCAGAAAAGCCCGCATCTTCATACACTTTACCAAGCTTAAACTGCAATGTTCTTAAAGATTTAGCTCTATCTCCAAAAGCATCATCTAAGCCAAGAATAGGTTTTATTGTGCTCACATCGCCTCCAAATTAACGTAGCGAACAGTAGTCACACTTTCTAGAGATTCCAGTGCTGATATCACCTTATCGCTAGGTTCAGAGTCGATGGAAATCAAGGCAATCGCCTCAGCTTTACCTTCGCGGCGACCCAAGCGGAAATCACCAATGTTGATATTATCTTCAGCCAATACCGCGCCAAGATTTGCAACCACACCGGGTTTATCTTTATTTTCAATAAACAGTAATCTGCCTTTGGGTGCAATCTCCAGTTCACAGTTATCCATGCTGACCAATCTTGGCGTTTGCCCATCAAATACAGTGCCTGAAACACAGCGCCAACCTTCATCACCTTCCACTTCCAAGCGGATTAAGCTGGAGAAATGGTCGGCAGTGTCTGAAGCGGCCTCTTCAAAAGCAATGCCGCGCTCTTTAAACAACATTTGTACGTTGACAGCATTGACTTCATCCATGCTTTGCGAAAGCAAGCCTTGCAGAATTGCATTGATAATGGGTTGTCGATTCAGCTTGCTCACCTTGCCTTCAAAACGAACCGATACTTTATCATAACCCGGGCGCATCACCTGCCCCATGAATTGCCCCAAAGATGTTGCCAAGCCCATAAATGGTGCGAGTGCTGCCGCTTCTTCTTCGGATAGCGACGGCACATTGACTGCATTATTGATGCTGCCTGTGAGCAAGTATTCCGACATTTGCTCAGCCACTTGCACAGCCACGTTCTCTTGAGCTTCATCTGTTGATGCGCCGATATGTGGCGTAAAACTCATGTTTTCAAGCGCAAACAAAGGATTATCACGCGCAGGCTCTTGCTCAAACACATCCAAAGCCGCTGCTCTTAAATGCCCCGATTGACATGCTTCATACAAAGCTTTTTCATCCACAATACCGCCACGCGCACAGTTAACCAATATCGAACCTTTTTTCATGTTTTGAAGAATATCTTCATTGATAAGATTGCGTGTCGCATCAATCAACGGCACATGCAGGGTGAGTACATCCACCATGCTTGTCAGCTCGGGTACAGTATCCACCTTGGTCACACCCATGGCAGCAGCCCGCTCATCAGAGATAAACGGGTCATACACATACACAGACATATGTAGCCCTTTAAGGCGGTCGCAAACAATGGCGCCAATATTACCCGCACCAATCACACCTGCTTTTTTGCCCGTAAGCTCCATGCCCATAAATTTAGACTTTTCCCATTTGCCTGCTTTCGTGGATGCGGTGGCTTGCGGGATTTGACGCGCTGCCGCCACGATGTGTGCGACTGCCAACTCAGCAGTGGTAATCGTGTTACCAAAAGGTGTATTCATCACCACAACACCACGGCGAGAGCATAGCTCCACATCGATATTATCCACACCAATGCCTGCCCTACCAATCACTTTGACGTTTTTAGCTGCATCCAACAATTCACCTTTCAGTGTGCTTGATGAGCGCACAGCAATACCGTCATAATCACCTGCAATTTTGATTTGCTCTTCAACGGACAAACCCGGCTTATAATCCACATCAATGCCATGCGAGCGAAACACTTCGACTGCGCGCTCACTCATTTTATCTGCAATCCAAACTTTAGGACTAGACTGTGTCATGGATATTACCTCGTTTTTGTTTGCGTTGTTTTAATTTAGGCTTGCTTGCTTTCAAATGCTTTCATAAAGGCCACAAGCGCATCCACACCTTCTTCAGGCATAGCATTGTAAATACTGGCGCGCATACCACCCACAGAGCGATGCCCTTTAAGCGTAATCAAACCTTGTTCAGCAGCGCCTTGAAGGAAATCCGCATCCAAGCTCGCATCCTTAAGTGTAAACGGCACATTCATCCAAGAACGGTTATGTTTTGCCACGGGATTGGCATAAAAATCACTATCATCAATCGCTGCATACAGCTTCTCGGCTTTGCGCGCATTGATATCGCCCATGGCAGCAAGCCCACCATTGTCTTTAAGCCAAGCAAACACTAAACCTGCCATATACCAGCTGTATGTTGGCGGCGTGTTATACATGGAATCATTATCGGCATGGGTTTGATAATTTAACATGGCTGGCGTTTGCGCCGATGCCTTGCCTAACAAATCATCACGGATAATCACAATGCATAAACCTGCAGGGCCAATGTTTTTCTGTGCACCTGCATAAATCATAGCAAATTTAGACACATCAATTGGCCGAGAAAGAATGGTGGAAGACATATCCGCAATCAAAGGTACATCACCCGTATCCGGAATATAATCAAATTCTACGCCGCCAATGGTTTCATTGGGCGTGTAATGCACATAAGCTGCATCAGGGTTAAGCTTGAGTTCATCTTGCGCAGGGGCTGTGGTAAAGCCACCATCGGATGTATCAGCCGCAAGATTAACCGTGCAATAGCGCTTGGCTTCTGCAATCGCCTTTTTCGACCACATCCCTGTGTTGATATAATCAGCACTTGTTTTGTCGCCTAAAAGGTTCAAGGGAATAGCCGCAAACTGCATGGATGCGCCGCCTTGAAGGAATAATACTTTATAATTATCAGGAATCGCCATGACATCGCGCAAGTCTTGCTCAGCTTTGGCAGCGATAGACATATATTCTTTACCACGGTGGCTCATTTCCATCACTGACATGCCGGAACCGTTCCAGTCCAGCATTTCGGCTTGCGCACGCTCAATCACTGCAGTAGGC
>JALUHL010000234.1 GCA_027053695.1 Ghiorsea sp. | reverse complement strand
TGTTCTTCCTGCTCAACAGCGCTCAGCACATTCATTTTTTCTTGCCAAACTTGTCTGTCTTTTTCTTGGGATAACATGGCCTTTTTCAGCAGATATTGACGGTGAGGAAGCTCGGTGATGGAAGTGCCAGATAGAACATCTACCCAAACCGACTGATTTTGCCCATGTTGATATGCAGCTTTAGCTTCCCTAAGCATTTGATTGTAAAGGCGCTGCATACTTTTTTTGATGTCATCCTTTTTCACAGCCAGCGACTTAAGTCGTTTGTTGGTGGCATCAATATCTTGGCGAACCTTGCGATATGCACCGCGCGCTGCAAGAAGCTTTATATCCAAGGCCTTTAGCTTTTTACCTACCGCGCCTAGCTCTTGATTTAGCTCGTGTTGCGCTTGGCGAACCAGCTGCTTTTGCTTTTGAATGCTTTGTAGTTCCGCCTGCACATTTCGCGCTTGAGCAGGGATGCTCCATACTGCAAGGCTTAGGCATATCAGTAGTATAGATTTCATACTTTATGGTAAGGGTGGCCTTGGATGATGGAAAAGGCGCGGTAAAGCTGTTCCACAACCAAGACACGCGCCAATTGATGGGGTAATGTGAGCTGTGATAAACTCCAAGTGCGCCCAGCTTGACTGCGCACTTCATCCGATACGCCAGCAGCGCCACCAATCACAAAATCAACATGGGCATTGCCGATTTGTCGTTCAAAAAAGTCTGCCCATTGCATGCTGCTTAAGCTTTTTCCTTTTTCATCGAATAATACGAAATCTTTTTTCACCGTTTTTAAAATGATTTTGGCTTCATCAGCTTTGATTTGATTCACTTGCTTGGCTTTACTTTCGCCAAGCTCAACAATCTCAAATTGGTGAGCGCCTTGCAGCCGTTTTTTTAGAGATGCTTCATAGTCTCTAAAATCACGGCCTGCTTTCCCCACCACCAAGAGCCTCAAATTCATGCGACGTCTTGTGCGTCCTCAGGGGTGCTCCACAAGCGCTCCAACTGGAAGGATTCGCGTACATCAGGCAAGAATAAGTGCACAATCATATCACCCAAATCGATGACCAACCATTCCAAAGCTTCCATGCCATCCACGCGGGCAGTCAAACCATGTTTATGACCCACTTCGCGGGTAGCATTGGCAATGGCTTTGAGTTGACGGTCAGTGCGTCCGGTAGCTAGAATAAATTGGTCGGCAAAGTTGCAGCGGCCTTGAACATTCAGCGTGATTAAATCCAAGCCTTTTTTATCTTCAATGGCTTGGATGACCTCTGCATTGAGTTGTTCTAAAGTGATTGTATCGCTCATGTATGATTCTCTCTTTTATGTTATCTCATCCGAAGCATAACACGCTAAAATGGCATTGCAGGTATCTTGATGCAAATATTTAGCATACTGGCTTGGTTGTTGGCGTATTTGGCTTGCAGAAATATCAGGTAAATCCTTATGCATGAGGATAATAAATCCAGCGTCTTTAAGCGTTTCCTTCTGTGATGCAAGCTTCCAACCTTCTGTTTTTAAAGCATCTTTGATATTGCTGCGGGCAAACACAACAAGATTGCAAAGCCCTTGATGCTTGGGGTATTCCACCCAGTTTGGCATATCCAAGAAGGAATCCATGCCCATGAGCCAGAAAGGAATGATGCCCGGATTTTCGGCTTGAAAGCGGCGCAGGGTGGCGATGGCAGGCACAGGTTTATCTTGGTTGATTTCCCAATCCACAATGCGTACGCACGGCTCATCAGCAAACATGGCAGCCAGCCATGATAAGCGCTGCTCGGGCGCTGCTTTGCCAGAAAGCCTACGATGCACAGGTAATCCCACAGGTATAATCCAAACTTCATCCAAGTTTAACTGCGTAAGCGCATGGCCAACCAAAGCTTGATGACCCAAATGCGGCGGGTCAAAGCTGCCGCCAAAAAGACCAATCCGCTTAGTCATCGTGACTTGTCATTTCGAGCTTGCCGAGAAATCTATAGATGCCTCCGCGCTGGTCGGCATGACAGTAGTGCATATTACTTACGCCCAGAACTGCCAAAACCACCTTCACCGCGTACGGTTTCAGAAAGTTCAGTGACAGCTTGAAAGTCTGCTTGTACAAATTGGGCAATCACCATTTGCGCAATACGTTCACCTCGGGTGATAGTGAAAGGTTCTTTACCATGATTGATTAAAATCACACCCACTTCACCACGATAATCAGCATCAATCGTACCGGGTGAGTTAAGCACTGTGATGCCATGTTTATAAGCCAGCCCTGAGCGCGGACGAATTTGCGCTTCATAGCCATCTGCTAAAGCCATGGCAAAGCCTGTTTTAATCAGCTTGTGTTCACCGGGTTGTAGCACTATATCTTCATCAATGGCTGCGCGAATATCAGCGCCAGCAGCCTGTTCGCTGGCATAAAAGGGGAGCTCTAATCCTACACCGTGAGGTAGTTGTTGAATTTGAACAATAGTATGTTGCATGTTGTTATCCTTTGTCGTTTAAAATTAAGGCTACATATGCGCCTTGATGTGTGCCACCTAAGCCTGATTGAGGACTAATCACTTCCGATGCTACGGTGATACGAGCCTTGCCATGTCGTTTTAATGTCTTAATAAATTTAAGCCAAGTTTGGGTATCTGGCGCATGGCAAATGGTTGTGAAATCATCGGGTATAGGGTTCTTAAAGTCAAAGCAACTTTTTTGAATAACTAAACGGCAGATGATACCTTCTTCTTTTAACTTGATGAACAATAATGCCCAGCCTGAAAGCACACCCAATGCAGATAAACTACCACCAAAAGCAGTGTCTCTATGGTTGAGGTTGGGTGTCAGTGGTGCGGATACGATTACTTTTTCACCGTCATAAACCGTGATTTCAGCACCAAGTGCTTTGCTTAGCGGCATGTGTTCGTGCACATAACTATTTACATCTTCAAGATTAATTTGCATTAAATATCCTTTTTCTGATAACCAAGCCAAAACATAACCAATAAAGATAATAGACTAAAGGTGATAAAACCTAAAATCAAAGGTAGTACGGATTGTGCATAGCTTTGACCAATGATAGCGCCAAAGGGGACGGCAATAAATGTGGATACAGCGCCCACCAACGATGCACCAATACCTGCCATATGTCCTAAAGGTTCCATAGCTAACCCATTGAGGTTGCCCATAAGTATGCCAAAGCAGAATAATACGATTGCCAAGTATATCATGAGCTGCCAAAGGTTTGGGTGGCCATGGGATGTTGCGCTAAAAGCAAAGAAAAAGATGGAAATCAGGCTGATGGCAAGCAAGGCATATTTCGACATATCATGCATGCCATATTTCATCACCAATTTGGCATTGAGCAAAGATGCGCAGCCCACGGAAATCGCCAACACACCAAAGTATAAAGGAAATTTCACGCCCAAATGATATTGCTCTTGAAAAATTTGTTGGGCTGAATTGAGGTAGCCTAAAAATGCACTGAATACAAAACCAGACATTACAGTGTATGCCATCACGTCTTTATTTTTTAGAATAAGCCATAGGTTTGCTATGATTTTTTGGAATGAAAAAGGGATTTTATCTTCATCATGAATGGTTTCAGCTTGCCTGAGTGTGAACCAAATCAAAATCATAATGCTTAGTACCAATATAAACACGAATATCATGCGCCAATGTGCGACAAACAAAATGCCTTGCCCAAGTGCTGGTGCAAGAATGGGAACCAGAATAAAAATAGCCATAATCAGCGACATGACTTTGCCCATTTCATTGCCGTGGTATAAGTCTCTGACCAAAGCAACGGTGATAATGCGCGCAGAAGCAAGCCCTAAACCTTGCAAGAACCTACCCAGTAACATGATAAAAAAAGATTCTGCAAATAAGGATATAACACATCCCGCAATGGCCAGCGATAACCCAATGTAAATCGCAGGTTTGCGCCCAAAGCTATCGGATAAGGGACCATAAAAAATCATGCCTACGCCAAAGCCTAAGAATAATAGTGAAATAATTAGTTGGTTATCGTTGCTGTGTGTGACGAGAAGGTCTTGCCCTATTTGCGCTAACGCAGGCAGCATAATATCAATGGATAATGCCATCAGAGACATAAGCAATGCCATCAAAGCGATAAACTCGCCAAAATGCATATGGCTTTCTTTGTTTCTGGGTTGCAAAATAGATTAAAGCGCTTGCAGCAAACGTTGGTGGATATTTTCAAAGCCACCATTGGATAAAATCAATACCATATCGCCAGATTGACCGTGATTGACAATGTGTTGGATAATATTATCCGTAGCAGCGATAACATGGGCATCAACATCTTGCTCGTTAAGGTCAGCACACACTTTTTCTACGTCCAACAACTCTTCTTCTGCCATGTTTCGATTGGATGCAGGTGTGAAAATCACATGGTCAGCAGCCGTTAGGGATTGAGGAAGTTTTTGCTGATGAATATTGCTGCGCATGGTATTGGAGCGTGGCTCAACGATTACCCATAGCTCTCCTTGATTCGCCACGCCAGCTTTCACAGCCTGCACAATGCCGCGGATTGCTGTGGGGTGATGTGCAAAATCATCATAAATGGTGATGCCGCGTGCTTCACCAACTTTGGTCATGCGGCGGCGAACCCCTTTAAAGGTTTCAAAAGCGCGTTGGATGTCGGATAAATTTACGCCCATATGCGTTGCCGCAGCAGCCACAGCGCAGGCATTCGCCACATGATGTTTGCCAATACTATCCCATGTAACTTCAAGGCATTCACCGTCACCTTGATACAATTTGAAGTGTGAACCATCTTCTTCTAAAGCTTGCCACTGCCAATCTGCATTGTTGCCAAGTTCGGCAAAGGTGGTGATAGGCGTCCAACAGCCTTGGTTAAGTACATCCATGATATTGGCATCATCAGCATTGGCGATAATGTTTCCCGTTTCAGGGACGGTGCGCAACAAATGGCTGAATTGAACCTTGATAGCATCCAAGTTTTCAAAGATGTCTGCATGGTCAAATTCAAGGTTGTTGAGAATCAAGGTTTTGGCATGATAATGGATGAATTTGGAGCGTTTATCGAAGAAGGCAGTGTCATACTCATCCCCTTCAAGAATAAATGGTGTGAAAGGGTAAGAATTACCAATAATAGAACCTTCACCAAAGTTTTCAGGTATGCCGCCAATCATAAATCCTGGCTCTTTTCCTGCCGTTTGCAACACCCATGCTAAAAGGGATGAAGAAGACGTTTTTCCGTGTGTGCCAGCCACCACTGCGGCATGGCGATTCGGCAAGATATAATGACCCACAAACTCAGGGCCAGACATATAGGGTAAATCATGGTTTAGGATATATTCCACTTCCACATTACCTCTGCTCATGGCATTGCCAATCAAGCAAAGGTCGGGTGTAGGCTTTAAGTTGTTTTCAGAAAACGTGGCAATCTCTACGCCCATACTTTCTAAGTAGGTGGACATAGGCGGATATACATTGGCATCTGAGCCTGTGACTTTCCAGCCCTTGGCTTTAGCAAGTGAAGTAATAGCTGCCATGGCTGTGCCGCAAACGCCAAGAACGTGTAAATGTTTGCCTTTTGTCATATGCTCCCCCTTGCTTGCTTTAGCTTCCACACTGCAAGTAAACCCAATACGGCAGCAAATGTACATGCATAAAATGCAGCGGCATAACCTTGGCTAGCGACAATATAGCCGCTAGCAAAAATACCCAATGTGCTGCCGAGCCCAAAGCCAATTGAGCTATACCAACCTTGGGCTGATGTTTGCCGTCTCACAGGTGAGAAATTACGCACCCATGCCACTGCTGATAAATGGAATGCGGCAAAGCTTGCAGCATGCAAAAGTTGCAGCAAGATGATAGCAAAGATGCTAGTGGTCAGGGCTAAACCCAACCAGCGCATGGCTGCTAACAGTAAACATATGCTCAAGATGCGTATAGGCGATGCGCTTTGAATACGTTGGCTGAATGACCACATCAAGATGATTTCAGCCAATACTCCCAAAATCCAGAAGAAGCCGATTTCACCACCCGAATAACCAGCATCAAGCATATATAAGCTGAAGAAACCGTAATATGCGCCATGAGATAACTGCATACAAAAGCCGATAAAAAGAAGCCATAACAATGCTTTGCGATTGGGCTCGCTCATGGTTTGATTGTTGGGGTTGCCAGCTTGGCTTAAATCAGGAAAGCCTAGAGCTGCCAGTGTGGTGAGTATGAGCAAACCTGTTAATATCCATGGGAATAAAGCAATGCTATCTCCCACCAAATACATACCACCCAATAAAGACGCAATAACAAAACCAACAGAGCCCCAAACGCGCAAACGCCCATAACTCATAATAGATATTTCTGAAACGACTAGGGATAACCCATCGGTTAAGGGTAAAATGGCCGACCAAAAGAAGCCAAATAACAAGACAATGCCCAGCATCCATGCTTGCGCCCAGTGTGGAATCAATAAT
>JALUHL010000233.1 GCA_027053695.1 Ghiorsea sp. | reverse complement strand
AATCTCGCTTCATCAAAAGAGCAGCTTGATGACCTCAAAAAACTGCTCAAAGAATTTTATTAGGTGTCAGCCCCTATTATTCATTTGGTTACCCTCATTTTACCAAGTTGATGTTGGGGGGAGGTGTTTGTTTGTCAACTAATTTTTAGCGAGACCTCCTTTTTTATATTAAATTTGAATTATGATTGCGACTATCTGTTGAATTATCTTGCGCCTTTTGGGTTGCTTCTTTACTCTGCCGCATCTATTTATAACAGTTTTAGAGGTTTCTCATGCTTGAATCAATGCGTAAACATACACAAGGTTGGATTGCCAAGGTTGTCCTTGGTGTTATCATTCTATCTTTTGCTTTTTGGGGTATTGGTAATTATTTCACAGGCAGTCAGGTGGAAGCTGTTGCTGAGATTGATGGCGAAGCGATTTACGATGTTGATTTTGCAGCAACATATCAGCGCCAGCTTGCCAATTATGCCAACATGTTGGGCGAGCAATTTACCAAAGAATTGGCAGAACGTTTGGGCGTGAAAAACGAAACCATTCAAACCATGATTAACCGTAAATTGATGTTGATGGAAGCCAATCACATGGGATTGGTCACACCTGACCAAGCAGTTGCAGCAACGGTGCAAAGCACCCCGCAATTTATTGAAAAAGGTAAAGGCTTTAGCCCTTCGCGTTATCAAGCCTTGATTCGGCAAATGGGCTTTACTGCACCTCGCGATTATGAAAATTATCTGCGTCAAAATATCATGATTGATACCTTGCAAAATGGTATCACATCTTCGGCAACTGTGTCTGATGAAGAGGTCAAAGCCAAGTTTGAATCCAGTTATGAAAAGCGTGTATTGGCTGCTTTGTTGGTTAGCCCTGATAGCCTGAAATCAACCATTGAAGTTAGCGATGATGAAGCTAGAGACTGGTATGAGTCGCATGCGTCTATGTATCAATCGCCACTTAAAGTTGAGTTGAATGTTGTCGATATCAACAAAGCTGATTTGATGAAAGATGTAAACATCAGTGATGAAGCAATTGCCCAAGCTTATGAAGAACGCCAAGCTGAATATGGTACGCCTGAGAAGCGCAAGGCTTCGCATATTTTGGTGCGGGTAGCCCCTAACGCTTCTGCGGAAGTCAACAAAATAGCCAAAGACAAAATTTTAGCGGCAAAAGCAAGGCTTGATGCAGGTGAAAGCTTTGCTGAGGTGGCTAAAGATGTATCTGATGATGTGACATCTGAAGCGGGTGGTGACTTGGGCTTTTTCGCTAGGGGTGCCATGGTTCCTGAATTTGATAGAGAAGTGTTTGAAGTATTACATGTCGGCGATATCAGTGATGTTGTGGAAACCAAATACGGCTATCACCTGATTCAACTCAATGATATTCAAGAAGCAGATGTGAAACCGCTTGCGGAAGTCAAAGATGAAATTTATGAGCAATTGCTTAATGAGCAAGCTGCGGAAGAAGCCTATCAATTATCTCAAGATTTGGACAATGCATTGGGTATGGAAGATAGCTTGGAAGCTGCAGCCAAAGCAGTGAATTTGCCTGTGCGTGATTTGGGCGCGGTTAGCCAAGAGAATGTCTTAGCAGACCCATTGTTGAGCAGCTCTGAAGATTTGCAGAAAAAAGCTTTTAGCATGCAGCCAGGTGATGCGATTGAAATCACGGAAGTGGATGATGGTCATTTTGTTGCTTTAGAGGTCTTAAACCGCATTGAGCCGTCAACGATGGCGTACGAAGATGTGGTCAAACGTGTATTTGATGATGTGCGCAATGATAAGGCTGTGGAAGCCGCGCAAGAGATTGCCAACAAAGCATTGGCGGCTGCCAAAGAAGGCAAAAATATCGATGATTTGGTGCAGCAATTTGGCCAAGGCAAGTTTATTTCTAAACCTGTTCGCAGTAATGGTGAAGGCGATGATGCAACGTGGTTAAGCGCGGTACTTGAGCCAGCTTTCCGCACACCTGATAAGCACTGGGTGGACACAGTGATGGCAACGCCAGATGGTTTTGCAGTCGTGTTTGTGCAAGAGGTGCAACCTGCTGATGAAGCACTGTTTGCCGAACAAGAAGATACGATTCGCAGTGAAGCTTTGAAGGCTAAAGGAGCTGTTCGCTTTGCAACTTGGATGGCAAGTGTGCGCGATAGGCATGATATTGATATCAACAAACGGGTACTGAATCGTTTTTAATGCTTTCACGCTGATGGACTAGCTTGATGCCTCGTTCTATTTTTATTACGGCGACAGATACAAATGTTGGAAAAACTTGGGTGACAGCATCTTTGGTGTCGCAAGGTTTGGCATCAGGCTTGGATATTCAGGCATTAAAACCCATTGCAAGTGGTGTAAATAAACACGGCATCAATGAAGATGTGGCAGCGCTTGCGCTTGCACAAAATATTGCCCCTACATCCATCAATTATGTCACCTACCAAGCAGCAAAAGCACCCGATCTAGCAGCGAGACTAGAGCAAAACCCTTTATCACCACCTGATTTATTGGCGTGGCTTGAGATTCAACAAAAACAAACCGATATAACTTTGATTGAAGGTGTGGGTGGCTTGATGGTGCCTTTGTGCGCGGATAAGCAAAAAACGTGGTTGGTGACGGACTGGTTGCAGAGCATGTCTAATGTAGAAGTGATGTTGGTTGTGCCGTTGCGCTTAGGCTGTATCAACCATGCGCTATTAAGCTGCGAACATCTGAAATATTTGGGTAAACCGCCACGCTGGCTTGTCTTTAATGATATTGATAATCATCAATCCTTTGCAGAAACGCATGATATATTATTGCCTGCCTTGCAGCATATCTTGGCTGATATACCCGAAATACTTCATGTTCCTTATGATGGTGAAGCGCCTTATATTTGGTGAGAAGGTTTACATTTTTGTGATTTTTCATAAGCATTGTCAGTCCTATGAGTGAACAAGAACAACAAAAGAAGGTTCAAGATGCATTAGAAGTTAATCTGCGCTTACATCCACAACAGTTAGAACTTGGGCAAGCGGAAATGCTGACCGATGCATTGTTGCATAGGTTTGATGATTTGGAGCAACGCCTGAACACTTATATTTCGGGCGCATCGGGTGGCGAAAGTCTTCGCAAAGGTATGCAATCTTATCTTTCTAAGCTGAACGCGAACCCACTGATTCCGCTTCATTTCCGATTAAAGGTGCTTAAGCGCTTTGAAGAGCAGTTGGACTTGTTTGATGCGGAAATGACGGCTGCAATTTTGAATGCGCATAAAATTGGCATTGATATGGTGCAGAAAGAAGCGCTAAACGAACCCGGTTATTATCCCATTTTGGTGGATATGATTTCGCATTCTATTGAGCTGGCAGGCAGATTGATGCGTGATGGGTTAAGCGGCTATCAATCGCCAGGTATTATCACCATTCGCCAAGTGTTTGATATGATGCGTTTGGGTATGACCTTGCTGCCAGAGCTTCCTGAAGGCGTAGAGGATGAAAAGAAGCGATTGTATGCGGCTATTGTGCGTTATGAACTGCTACGGAACTTGGATTTTTTCAGTTTAACAGAGAAAGAGCAGGCGATGGTGATGGAGGAGCTTAAGCATCATATCCCTGTGTTAACCCCGTATTATTTAGCCAAAGGTGCGATTAAAAGTGCGGAAGTGCATGGCTATAGTTTATTGGTGACCAACCTCAGCCGCCCACATCAAACTGCCAAGGTGCTTCCGTTTGCACCAGATTCAACGGCGACTGACCATTTGCTTGTGCCCATGGATGACTTTATTGATAAGCTGGTGATGTCCATTGATAGGGCAGAAAAGGTTTTAAAAGACCCGTTATTGCAAACCAAGAATATGCAGATGGAAGAGGCGCTGCATACCACAGTGGTGGGCGGCAATGCCATCTTGGATGCTTTGCGCACCAAATCACGCATCAATGAGAGGCAAGAATATGCCAATGCTAAGCTCACTGTGGATTGGGGTCTGATTGATTTGATGGCTGTGGCCATGGAAGAAGATTTAGAAGAAAGTGGCGTGGTTGCATTGGGTGCTGATGCAGCGGCAGCCCCTATTTTGCTTAGAGGCTCTGAATGGACAGTGTTGAATATCAGTAAACACGGCATTGCCATTGAGCGTTTAAGCAGCGAAGAGCCTGATGGTAAGGTTGGGGATATGATAGGGTTGAACTGGACACCGCACCGCGGTGAGCCGCGTTTTGCTTTTATCCGTTGGATTCGTTATCCCAAACCGGGTGAGCAACAAATTGGTTTAGAGTTTTATATGCAAAAACATGTTGTACTTAGAGCTGTGATGTTGAGTGTTGGCGATACCAACGAAAATAGAGCTTGGCCAACATTGATTTCTTTTGAGGAAGGTAACGAACACACGGTATTGTTCCCAGACAGTCATATTTTTAAAGGCATGGTGTTTAGTGTGCAGCGCGGTATTAATAGGGAGCTCTTTAAAGTGTCGGAAATGCAAGAGCAAGGGCCTAATTATAGTATCTGTGTTGTTGTGCCTGCCACAGAGCTGGATACGAAAAATGTTGATGCATCAGCGTCATCATAAGCAAGTATGAAGAAAAGGATTTGAAATGACCGAATTGAAGAATGATTTATTTTTGCGCGCATGTTTGCGCCAAGATGTAGAGCGAACCCCTGTATGGATGATGCGTCAAGCGGGGCGTTATTTGCCTGAATATAGGGCAACGCGCGCGCGTGCTGGTGGCTTTTTAAACCTCTGCCGCTCGCCTGAAATGTGCAGTGAAGTAGCGATTCAACCCATTGATATTTTGGATGCGGATGCAGCAATTTTATTTTCCGATATTTTGGTGGTTCCTGAAGCCATGGGCATGGAGCTTACATTTGGCGCGGGCGAAGGGCCAAAGTTTCCTGACCCCATCACATGTAAGGCGGATGTAGAAAAGCTGCCTGCATTGGATGACCCAACCCGTGAATTGGGTTATGTGATGGATGCAGTGAGCACCATTCGTAGAGATTTAAATGGCCGTGTTCCCTTGATTGGTTTTGCTGGCAGCCCTTGGACATTGGCGACCTATATGGTTGAAGGCGGCGGCTCGAAAAACTTCTCCAAAGTCAAAGCCATGATGTTTAATGAGCCTGAAACCATGCATTTATTGCTAGAAAAATTAGCCGATTCGGTAGCGGCTTATTTGAATGGTCAAATTGCATCAGGCGCGCAAGCCGTACAAATCTTTGATACTTGGGGTGGTATTTTAAATACCCGCGATTACAAAGATTTCTCATTGCAATATATGCAGCGCATTGTGTCTCAACTGACCCGTGAGCATGATGGGCGAAAAGTGCCTGTTATTCTTTATTCTAAAGGTGGTATGGGTTGGCTTGAAGCCATGGCAGATACAGGTTGTGATGTGCTTGGTTTGGATTGGTCGATTGATATTGATGAGGCCAAACGCCGCGTGGGCGATAAGGTTGCTCTACAAGGCAATATGGATCCCACCATGTTGTATGCCAACCCTGATAAAATTCGCGCAGAAGTGAAAGATATTTTAGCAAAATTTGGGCATGGCAACGGGCATGTGTTCAACCTTGGGCATGGCATTACGCCTGATGTTCTTCCAGAGCATGCGATTGAATTCTTTAAAGCGGTTCGAGAAGAGTCGGCGAAGTACCACACGAAGTAATTCCGTGTTTACAGGTATCATTCAAGATGTTGGCGTTATTGATGCGTTAGAACATCAACAACATCAATCCCTTTTTGTCTTTGCGACCAAGCTGGATATGTCAGCTTGGCAGCTTGGCGATTCGGTGGCGGTAGATGGTTGCTGCTTAACCATTACGGATTTCCCAGATGATAAACAAAGCTTATGGGCGGCTACTTTGTCGCCTGAAACCATGAAATTAACAAGGTTTTCTAAGCTTCAAGCAGGTGCTGTGGTGAATTTAGAGCCTGCATTGCGTATGGGCGATGCTTTGGGTGGGCATATGGTGAGCGGGCATATTGATGATATTGCGCAAGTGGTAAGTATCCAGCAAGCGGGCGAACACAGGCAAATCACATTTGAAGTGCCTCATCAGCTTAAGCAATATGTTGTGGTCAAAGGTTCGGTGACTTTAAATGGCGTAAGTTTAACCGTGAATACAGTTGTAAATAATCAGTTTAGCGTTAACTTGATTCCACACACTTTAGACCATACCAACCTTGGCGAATTAACGCAGGGTGATGTGGTCAACCTTGAAACTGACCTTTTGGGTCGTTATGTGGAACGGATATTGGATTGTAAGGATGAGAATAAATGAAGCACAGGAGAAGCCATGAGCCTTGATTCTTGCGAAGAGTTGATTGAAGAGCTGCGCGCTGGACGTATGATTATCCTTGCTGATGATGAGGATAGGGAAAACGAAGGCGATTTGGTGATGGCGGCTGAATGGGTGACCCCTGAAGCGATTAACTTTATGGCGACCCACGGCAGAGGTTTGATTTGTTTGACTCTAGAAGAATCTCAAACCGAAAAGCTTGGGCTTGCTTTGATG
>JALUHL010000232.1:7050-18486 GCA_027053695.1 Ghiorsea sp. | reverse complement strand
TCATGATGCAGCCTCCTTGGTCGTCATTTTATAGCCACTAAGATAATCTATTTGACATTAAATTAGTGTTAAAGTGTTGAAAGTATAGATACTTTTTTTCAAAAGTGAAGTATTAGTGGTTTCTGATATGTGCGTTTTGTTGCCGTGGTGGCTCATAAGATGAAAAATAACCCTACATTTAGCATGCTTTTTGCGCTGTTTTAACTATAAAGACTGCTAATCGAGCGTGAGTCATAAATACGCAAAATTGCTTCGCCCATCAATGAACCAATGGATAATAAACGCACTTTGCCTGTATCTAAAATCGCTTGCGGTTGCTTGATACTATCGGTAATCACCATCTCATGCATGCTAGAAGCTGCAATGCGCTCTGCTGCCGGCCCCGAAAGCACGCCATGCGTTGCATAAGCAGTCACTTTTTTCGCACCGCGTTCCATCAGCGCATCTGCTGCGCCACAAATCGTGCCTGCGGTATCCACAATATCATCCACAAGTATGCAGTGTTTACCTTCGACATCGCCAATAATATTCATCACTTTAGCCACGTTGGGCGCTGGCCTGCGCTTGTCCACAATCGCAATATCAAGGTGCAGCATTTTTGCCAAAGCTCGCGCCCTTACCACGCCACCAACATCAGGAGACACAACAATGGTATCTTCTTGGCAAACGCTGGATTGCAAAATGTCTTTGGCGAACAACGGTGCTGCAAAAACATTATCGACTGGAATATTGAAAAAACCTTGAATTTGTGTGGCGTGTAAATCCATGGTCAAGATGCGTGTTGCGCCTGCTGTGGTTAGCATATCTGCAACAAGTTTAGCTGAAATAGGCGTGCGCCCTGCACTTTTCCTATCTTGCCTTGCATAACCAAAATAAGGTATCACAGCACAAATCTGTTTGGCTGATGCGCGCTTGGCTGCATCAATCGCAATCAACAATTCCATCAAATTATCATTGGCTGGTACGGATGTACTTTGTAAAAAGAAAAGGTCTAAGCCGCGAATCGTTTCTTTGAATTGAAGGAAAATTTCTCCATCGGAGAAGCGCTGGGTGTACATTTCACCAGCAGGGATATCTAAATGCGTACAAACATCTTTGGCAAGCTCGGGATTGGATGTTCCGGAGAACAGGCGAAAATTTTTATCACTGCCCATCAGTAGAACACCTCCGTTCTCACAACATCAAACACAAATATGGCAACACAATATATGGCAAACATAAAATGGCTGGGGCGGCAGGATTCGAACCTGCGCATGACGGGATCAAAACCCGCTGCCTTACCGCTTGGCTACGCCCCAATTTTCTTTTCAAGCGGGTGCTCGGGTAATAAATGCCCAATATGCACCCACGATACTAAAGCTTTCTGCTGCAATAAATCAACCAGCTTTTGCGCATCTTCTTTAGAATGACACAGTGCAACACATGCTGAACCACTGCCACTCATCCAAGCTCGGATGGCCTGCTGACGCATCAATGAAAGCAAATCTTTCAATGGTGGACACAATGCTAATGCGCTTTTTTCTAGGTCATTATAACCCAATTCAAAATCGCCAACATCCGAACGGGCGCGGACTTTAGCCCCTGCCTTTTCGTCCGTCAACGCATGAAATTCGTTTTCATCAAAATGTGTAAATGCAGCAGCCGTAGACACCCCCATGCCAGGCCATGCCAACACCACATATTCACGGGGGATAAGCTGAACATAAGGCGTTAACTTCTCGCCTATGCCGTGCGCCAAACTTGCCTGTTTAAATAAAAAACATGGAATATCTGCGCCAAACATTTTGGCAAAATCAATCAACTCATCTCTAGTGCAACCCACGCCCCACAACTGATTGGCAACCATCAAAGCCGTTGCCGCATCTGATGAGCCGCCACCCAAGCCAGCCTGAGCAGGCAAATGTTTATCAATATAGACATGCAAACCTTGCTGAATAGAAAACTTATCTCTAAATGCATCCAACACTTGATACACCAAATTCTTTTTACCGCTCAAAGCGTCTTCGCTGCATGCCACATCAAGCTGCTCAGCTAATGTTATCGTTAGAACATCGTAAACATCCACATAGACAAAGCTGGTATCCAAAGCATGGAATCCATGTTCTAGAATATCCGTCACTGCCAAATGCAGGTTGATTTTAGCAGGCGCTAAATATTCAGTCATTGAATGATAACCACCGCACGTTGCCCATGTTTATAATCTAATAACTCCAAACGTTTATAGCTATTCGACCATTTGATTTGCATAGGTATTCCTGACCAAGTGCCCTTCCAAACCTGCTTATCTTTGCTCTGCATAGAGCTTGGCATTTGCCCAAGAAAAACTTTTGCCAACCGCCAAGGTGGTAAAATGATACCCATATCTTTTAATGCTTGTTCACTTAATGGCTGCCAGCTCAATTGCTGACTATTATCATGCCAAACCATCTTATGATTTTGCCATTGCACAAATACCACGCGCCCAGACAAGGCATGGGTTAAGCGCAATTGCCCTTTTTCTTGGTTGGCCTGCCAATCGATTTCAACTTGGAATCGATGCTTGGGTGCTATCACCAATAAGCGCCCTGAAAATGTGGTGATGGGCGCATATGCAGCGTTTAAGGATTCATGTTTCGCACATGAGGCAAGCATGAAAAGTAGTAATAATCCAGCAAGCTTGCCCCATTTCACAATAAACCACGCTCAATTTTTAATTTTACTTTTTCTGGTTCACTGTGCTCTAAATCAAGGGCCTTTTGCCATGATGCTTTGGCCTGACTGGCATCTTTATTTTGCCAATAAATATCGCCCAAATGCTCCATCATTACGGGGTCATTCTTAATCACGCGCACAGCATCAAGCTGCAGTTTTAGAGCTTTTTCATATTCTTTCTTTTTATACAGCACCCATGCCAAAGAATCCAAATAATAGCCATCATCAGGACGAATGCTTAAGGCTTTTTCCACCATAGTTTGCGCATCTTGCAGGCGAACGCCACGGTCTGCCAAACTGTAGCCATAAAAATTTAATGCTTCTGCATCATTAGGGTCTTTAGCCAAAATCGTATTTAAGGTGGTATCAAGCTTGATAAAATCTTTAAGCTTTTCAAAGGCAATCGCGCGGTTAAACAATAAAATTTGTGAATAACCCAAATCTGTTGCTTTCTCAGATTCATCCACCACAGCTTGGTATCGTTTTTGCTGCAATCTCAAGCCTGACAACATCTCATATACAGGTAAGCTATCCTTGAATGACTTTTGCAACTTAAGCAACCTAGCTTCTGCGGCACCCAATTGTTTTTGACTGATATCCACGCTGGCTAGGCGCAACTGTGCATCGAGATATAAACCATGTTCTGGTTTTAACTTCTCATACTCTGGCACAGCCTTTTGCCATTGATGCGAAGCCTCCAAGCTTGCCCCATAATAAAAATGAGCATTGGCTAACTCTTCATTCATGCCCTGCTTATTTTCACCAGACAATTGCGCCACGGCTTGCCCAAAATAAACACTTGCCTGCTCAAACTTTTGCTGTTGGTAATATAGTTTACCCAATGACATCAATACTGATGCATCATGATTCGTAAGCGGTAGCATTCGCTCATACATGATGATGGCAGCATCCAAGCGGTTTTGCCGCACATAAATGCCTGCCAACATGGCATACGATTGCACCGCCGTCTTTGCGTGGGTGTCTATATAAAGCTGCAACAAGGATTCCGCTTTAATGCCTTGGCCTTGCTTTTCTGCAAGCTGGGCGCGTTGCAACACAATGTGTTCATCATCTGGGGCATGGAGCTGCATATTGGCTAACACTTTATCGGCGGCTTTAAATTTGCCTTGCTGCACATCAAGCTGCACTTGCATCTGTTGCAGCCTAAAATCTTTGCTCAGCTTTAATCCATCTTGAACCACTTGATGCGCCGCAGTATAATCTTTATTGACGGCGTACAGGCGCGCCAACATTAACCTAACCTCAATACGCTCAGGTTTGTTTTGCAATATATCGCTTAAAAGCAGTGCTGCTTTCTTTGTTTCGCCCATGGCAATCAAGCTTCGTGCATAAAGTTGCTGATAAGTCAGCAAGTCACCCGCTTCTAAATGCTCCACCTCATCTTGGGGAATATCTTGCATATATTTCTTGGCTGTGATGGCGTGTTTCTTTTGCCCTGATGCCAACAATAAATCCACCAGTTCAAACCTTGGCGTTGTGGCTTGAGGCTCTTTCCTGACCAAAGCTTTTAAAAAGCGCGCTGCCAATGCAGGTTGATGGTCGTCTAGCGCTTGATGCGCTGAAATATACAAGAAATTAGCATCCATACGCTCCAACGACATGGGTGTATGCGAAGCTTTCGTGCGCTTAGCTTGTTGTTTAGCATGTTGATTGTCTTGGGGGGCTGATTTCTCATTTGCAGCCTGATTCGCCTTATGCCCAGCGCACCCTGCCAGCAGCAAAACGCAAAGGCTTAGTGCCCACACACTTGCTTTAATCACACTTCCATTCATCGCATCAATTCTCATGGGCAAAGCATGCTACCTCATACACTATGTGGCAACTTTTGAAAAATACCTTCAAATTGCACATCATCAGTAAGCACCCAGCAATGGGTTTCTGCAACCCTACCTTGCACCACGCTGACGATGGGATAAACAAAACCTTCCCATGCATGGGTTAAGTCAGTAGGCGAGGGTTTAGCGGGGCAATCTGGGTGCGAATGGAATACACCAATAATTTCTTTGCCACTTCCCCTAAGCTCGGAATCAACCGCTTGATAACCTGCAGGGTCAAGCTGAAACCTATCGGCTGCGCGTTCTTCATTGATATTGGTCACTTGGCGCACTTCTGCCACTTGCCAACCATCGGCATTCGTTGTGCCGACAAGTAAGCCGCATATTTCATCAGGGTAACCACGTTTTGCAATGACCTGCATATCTTCAAGCGCCGATGGCTCAAACACACATGCCTGGTTGCTCTCTTGCGCATCAATCACAGCCAAGTAAGCATCACTTAAAAAACGCTCAGGTACGGGAATAGAAATATCACTCATCTCGTTATAACACCTTAGAAAATTGATTTTGCTGGGCTTTTTGTCGCAAATGTTCATCAAACACCATAGCCACATTGCGAATCATCAAACGCCCAGCAGGCAATACTTCTAACCCATCTTCTCGCAACTGCAACAATCCATCGGCTTGCATATCTTCAAGGTCTACCAAAGCAGCCGCAAAATGTTTCTTAAAGTGAATATGAAAGGCTTGCTCAAACTGGGAAAAATCAAGCTTAAAATCACACATCAAACGCATAATCACAGCCCTTCGCACATGATCCTCATCGGATAGTGTATAACCACGGAATACAGCCAATCCATCTTCTTGAATCGCTGTTGCATAAGTATCCATTTCTTTTTGATTCTGAAAAAAGCTTCCGCCCACATAACCAATCGATGTCAAACCCAAACCAATCAAGTCACAATCAGCTTGCGTGGAATAGCCTTGGAAGTTGCGATACAACTTGCCTTGCTGCTGCGCTATCGTTAGCTCATCATCAGGTTTGGCAAAATGATCCATACCAATAAATACATACCCAGCATCAATCAATTTATGAATACTATGCTCTAAGATGTTCAGTTTTTCTTGTGGGCTAGGCATGGCAGATGCATCAATGCGCCGCTGCGGCATAAACATCTCTGGCAAATGCGCATAATTAAACAGTGCAATCCTATCTGGGCTAAATTCAATGATTTGATTTAATGTGGCATCAAATGTTTCTACCGTTTGATGTGGTAAACCATACATCAAATCGATATTCATGGATTGAAAGCCTTCTCGCCTTGCATCATTGAGCACATTTAAGGTCACTTCTTTACTTTGGATACGGTTGACCGCTTTTTGCACAATAGGGTCGAAATCTTGCACACCCATGCTCATGCGATTAAAGCCGACTTCTCTAAGCGTTTTCACCGTATCTGGCGTGCATTCTCTGGGGTCCATTTCAATACTGTATTCAGCCTTATCATCAGCGACAAACTGAAATGATTCCCTAAGCTTACCCATCAAAGCCCTGATTTGATTGTCATTGAGAAATGTTGGGGTTCCGCCACCAAAATGGAGCTGGGTTACAGGGCGTGTTTTACCCACCAAACTCGCCACTTTATCAATTTCTTGAAATAATAAATCCAAATAAGGTTGGGCTCTATCATATTGTTTGGTCACAATTTTATTGCAGCCGCAGTAGTAACAAACCGTATTACAAAATGGGATATGTATATATAAAGATAGTGGTGTTTCATCGCATGCTACGCCCTTTAATGTTTGCGCATAAGCTTGCGAATCGATGCCATCATGAAACATGGGCGCTGTTGGGTATGAAGTATACCGTGGCCCTGCTTTATCATGTTTTTTAATTAAATCTAAATCAAATAAATCGGCACCACCCAAACGGGCGGTGCCTTGACTAACTTTTTGCATTATTCTGCTGCTTGGCTTTGGTTTTCTTGGATAAATGCAACAACTGCATCAATCTCAGCTTCAGAAAGCTTATGCCCAAATTTTGGCATACGTTTTCTGCCGTTGGTAATCGTTGTTTTTAACACTTCCGGGGCTGTATTCATGGATGCAACCATGGGCCCAACTTTTTTCTTATGGATAGCATGACACATTTTACATTTTTTCTTAAACACTTTTGCGCCATCTGGCATATCGTCTGCCCATGTTGGCGCAGCAACCAAACTTAATGCGGCAAGTGCTAAAGCAGTATGAACGATTTTTTTCATCGTATGCTTCCTTTTTTACTTGGATTATATCCTACTAACTTCCAGCAAGACTGCGCTTATGCTAAACCTACTAAAGACCATTTTCAACCTATGGTTTTTCATACCATTGCTTGGCAGATGCCTCATCGGTAAATAATCCATCCATTTGCGCTTCATATGCGTCCATCAATAGATTGCCCATGGCAGGTGATGGCTCTGCTCCCCAACTAAGTAAAAGTTTTCCTGTCACAATGGGCGTTTGCTTTTCTTCACTAATACCTGCCTCTTGCGCAAGCTCTAACCAAGCCAATGCTGGCCTACTTGGTGGCGCGGGGTTTCGCCCATTGGCATCGGCTTCTGTGAGCATTTCCCACATGCGAATATGCGAAGGTTCGAGCCGCTTGGCTAAGCGTTTAACCGCGCGCGGCGTAGCCTTCCCACTAAAATGAGCCACATGCTCTGCCACCAAAGGTTTGATATGCGATATGAGCCAACGGGGAGCACCAATGCGTTGCAAGAAAGATATGCCCAGCTTTACCCCCGCAGCGCCATGATTGGGCGAGCTTATTTTTCCTTGGTTGTCGGTGCGCGTGCTAAGGGGTTTGCCCAAATCATGGCAAAGTGCAGCAAACATCAGCACCATACTTTCTCTCTCATCTAACCTGCGAATATCACAAAGCTTTCTCGCTTCATCCACCACCAACATTGTATGTGTCCATACATCCCCTTCTGGATGCCAATGCTTATCTTGAGGGCAACCCTGCAAAGCCAATAATTCAGGATAAAAGGCATCCCAACCCATAGCTTTAAGTGCCTGCAAACCCAAGCTTGGATGCTCTGCCTTACTCCATTTTAACCACTCCTGCCAAATGCGTGCGGCAGGCAGCGATGCCGCTTCGCTTAATAACTGTTTGCACATATCCGCTGTTTGCGCATCCAAAGTTAAACCCAAACGTGCTGCAAACTGCATAGCTCTCAATGGTCTTAGCGGGTCTTCAACAAAAGCTGGGGATACATGTTTTAATCGCTTGGCTTGCAGATGTTTCTGCCCATCATGAAAATCCAAAAGTTTATCCGTTAAAGGATCAAACATCATGGCATTGATGGTGAAGTCGCGGCGCAACACCGCTTGCTCAGGCGCTAACTCTGAATCGCACACCACATCAAAGGCCGTGTGCCCCTCACCTGTTTTGATTTCTTTTCTCGGCAAAGCAATATCAATTTCAATACCCTTAAGCCATAACTTATATACGCCAAATTGTTTACCCACATGCTCAAACCTGCCCAAATGTTTAAGCGCTTGGGTTAGCTTTTGCTCACTCAACTGATAAACCTCAATATCCCAATCATAAGGCGTAAAACCCAACAACATATCTCGCACACAGCCACCCACTAACCATGCTTTGCCACCTGCCTGCTGCAAGCTTTGGCACACATGCAAGACTTGCTCTGGGATAGTGGTGTTTGGGGGCATAGATTCCATTTCGCTAGCGTATAAGTTTATCCCCTGCCAAACAAGCACCAACACACCACGGTTTGTCATCGCTTAGAAATCCATTATACTTAGGGAACGTGTATGGCAATAGGGTGATAAGCATGCAGCTACAATGGAATGAAACATATGCAACGGGTGATGCTGAAATTGACAGTCAGCACCAGCAAATCTTTGCCTACCTCAATGAACTGAATCGAAAAACACAGCATACTTACTCGCAGAAGTGGGCTAAAGATTTCATGGAAACACTGATTCATTTTATACGCAATCACTTTTATTTTGAGGAAATGGTGATGCGAAAAAAGGCATGCCTAGCAGCCAAGAAAAATAAAGAACAACATGCCAAGTTGCTTCATATACTTAGTGAAAAACAAAACGATTTATCCAAGCATGAATACGATGTTGAATCCTTAAGCCGCCTACAAACTTTTCTTAGCCACTGGTTTATGCGCCATACCCTTCATGTAGATATTAAACTTCGCGATTGCATATAGCTCCTTATTGATTATGATGCGCAACCTTTTTGCAAATACATTGTAAAAGAGCAACGCCGAAACGGGCAAACCCGTCGGTAGAATTTATCATACGGAGTTCAACATGACTGACTATGTTTTAGAAGCAGAACTACGCGAAGATTTGGGCAGAGGAAACACTCGCCGCCTTCGCAAAGCAGGGAAATTACCTGCGATTATTTATGGTGGCGACAAGCCTGATTTACCCATCACGTTGGACTACAACGAAGTCGCAAAAATTATGCTTCGCGATGAAGCTTTTTATACTTCAATGCTAGAAGTTAAAGTGAAAGGTAAACGCGGTAAAAACACTGTATTGCTTAAAGATACCCAGTGGGATTCTATTTATGATACACCTATGCACTTGGATTTCTTCCGTGTATCTGGTTCTGATTCGGTAACCGTTGCTGTACCTGTACACACCATCAATGTTGACACATGCCCAGGCGTGAAAGCAGGCGGACAACTTTCTGTGATTCGTCATGAACTAGAAGTTACATGTCGCGCTGATGCTATTCCTGATCAAATCGAAGTCGATTGCGCCAACTTTGAATTGGATCAAATTGTGCATATTGATGACATCGAACTCCCTGATGGCATGGAAGTTGTTCACGATGTGAACTTTACTATTCTTAGTATTGTAGAACCAAAACGCATGGAAGAGCCTGAAACAGTGGATGAAGCTGCAACTGATGGGGCTGAAGGTGATGAAGCTTCAACTGATGAAGCTGCTAAAGATTCATCTGAAGGCGACAAAGAAGAATAATCATGAAAATGCTTGTTGGGCTTGGTAACCCAGGCTCCAAGTATAAGAAAACACGCCACAATATTGGCTTTCGTTTTCTTGATGTATTCGCAAAATCTGAGGGGTTGAGCTTTGGCTCTGCCCCTCGTTTTTCTGCTGAGACAGCAACTTTGACCATAGATGGTGAAAAAGTTTTGCTCGTCAAACCTCAAACCTTTATGAACAACAGTGGCGAAGCTGTTGCCCCACTTGCAAAGTATTATGATATTGAACCTGATGACATCATTGTAGTGTATGATGATTTGGATTTACCATCAGGAAAAATACGCATCAAACACGGTGGTGGGCACGGCGGGCACAATGGGCTTCGCTCATTAAACCAACACCTACCCAATGCTGATTATACCCGTATCAAAATTGGCATTGGCAGACCACCAAGTGGTGATGTCACACCTTGGGTATTGGGTGGCGCTGATGAAAGTGACAGAGCAGATGAGCAGCGCATTTTTGATGCGTTATTGCCTCAGATGCCATTGCTTATCGCTGGCGAGCGCGACAAAGCTGCCAACAAGATTCACCACACATTACAACAATCAGAATAAGAAAAAGGATTTATCATGGCTTTAAGTATCGGCATCGTAGGGCTTCCAAACGTAGGGAAATCAACATTATTTAACGCACTCAATGGCGGTGGCGCTGAAGCTGCGAATTACCCCTTTTGCACCATTGACCCCAATGTTGGTTTAGTGCCTGTACCCGATACACGTTTACAACCTTTGATTGATATTGTGAACCCACAAGCCGTGCAACATGCCGTGGTTGAATTTGTGGATATTGCTGGCCTTGTTGCAGGTGCTGCAAGTGGCGAAGGCTTGGGCAACAAATTTTTAGGCAATATCCGTGAATGTTCGGCGATTGCGCATGTGGTACGCTGCTTTGACGATGAAAACGTGACCCATGTCAACGATGCAGTCAATCCACTATCCGATATCGAAACCATTGATACTGAACTTATGCTTAAAGATATGGAAAGCCTTGAGAAGGCCATGGAGCGCCAGCAAAAGCTTACGCGCTCTGGCGGCAATAAAGATGCAGAAAATGCGTTAAGTGCCATGAAAGTCGTGCTCAAAGGTTTAGAAGATGGCACTACAGTACGCCGCCAAACATTGAGTGGTGACGTATTAGAAGTGATTGAGTCTATCAACCTGCTTACTGCCAAACCTGTTTTGTATGTTGCCAATGTGGATGACGGCTCATTGCCTGATGGTAATGCGTATGTTGAACAAGTGCGCGAATTTGCCAAAGGTGAGGGCGCGGAAGTTGCCGTGGTCTCAGCACAAATTGAATCTGAACTCGTGGAAATGGATGAAGAAGATAAAATGGAATTTTTATCGGATTTGGGGTTAACTGAACCGGGGTTAAACACCGTCATTCGTACTGCTTACAAGCTTTTAAACCTTGCTACATATTTCACAGCTGGTGTTAAAGAAGTGCGCGCTTGGACCATTCATGTAGGTGATACAGCGCCACAAGCTGCGGGTGTGATTCATACTGATTTCGAGAAAGGCTTTATCCGCGCTGAAGTGATTGCTTATGATGATTTTGTGAGCCTTGGCGGCGAAGCCAAATGCAAAGAAGCAGGAAAAATGCGCTTAGAAGGCAAAGAATACATCGTTAAAGACGGTGATATTCTCCACTTCCGTTTTAACGTTTAATCCTCAGCTTTTTCTTCCCCAGCATCATCATGCACCACTTCGGTGCGGTAGGCTTGCAGTTCGCGTGTCATGTAATAGCGACGCGCAGCAATAAACACCAAAGCAAAAGCAATAGCTGGCAAAATAAAAGAAGGCGTAGCCAGAAATACAGGTAAGAAATACAGCAGTTTGGTCGCTTGCTTCCAATCTTCTTCGGAGGTGAGATGGGCTGCAAATACCCATGGCATGCATGCCAAAGC
>JALUHL010000232.1:0-7040 GCA_027053695.1 Ghiorsea sp. | reverse complement strand
AAAATCACAGGTTTCATAACATTGCGAGCTTCCTCATCCACGATAAAATGACCAACAGCTGCTAAACCAAAAATCGTAATCACGATAAATATCGCTAAACCAACCAAACTCAACACAATGGAACCAAATAATCTTTTCATCAAACCAACTCCTCAGTCCTTTCAGCCTCAAACCTAACCGACCACTTCTAAAACACTAGCATGATGTGTGCACATAAAAAAAACCGCCACTTTCGTGACGGCTTTTACTGAGAAAAACTATTATTTATTATTCTTTATCATCTGCGTTTTCAATTTCACGTTTAACCCTCATTGGATCATCCATCCACTTCATAGCTACATCACCTATCCCTCTTCCTGTTACAGTAACAGTTCCGTAGCCTAACATTCTGCCTGAAATACCTTGATTAATCATTACCGACTCAATTGCGTTCAATCTCATCTCGTCTGTTTTACGAGAAATAATTCCATGCTTATAAATAACTCTTTTATTGGTAACCCCTTGTTCTGTATTACGCCAAGCTAACCAAACCAGAATTGCTGGAATTAACCAAATACCCAAAGTAAGAAAAGCGAACACAAAGTGAATGGCTATTGTAAATTTTACCATCCAATGGTGCTTAAATATTTGGTAAATTTCTTCGCCTTTTGATAAAGATTCTTCAATATATGACATTGTGACTCCCCAGACTAACTTTATACACTTCCAAATAAAGTGTAACCCTATTTGGCATCATAATTGCGGGGGGGGGATGTCAAACAAAAAAGCCGCCACTATCGTGACGGCTTTTCATGTTTACACTTTGTTGTCTTACGACTTAAAGAAACAAACTTATACGGAGTAGTACATTTCCATTTCAATCGGGTGAGGGCGCATACGAAGCTGCTGCACATCTTCCATTTTCATGTCAATGTAAGCATCAATCATATCATCATCCATCACACCACCGACTTTCAAGAAGTCACGATCTGCATCCAATGCATCCAATGCTTGATCTAGGCTAGAACAAACCGTTGGGATTTTCGCTTCTTCTTCAGGTGATAGGTCATACAAGTTCATATCTGAAGGTTTACCAGGATCCATTTTGTTGGCAATGCCATCAAGGCCAGCCATCAACATGGCCGTAAATGCCAAGTATGGGTTTGCAGTTGAATCTGGGAAACGAATTTCAATCCTACGCGCTGGATCAGAACCCACCACAGGGATACGAATTGATGCAGAACGGTTACGGTTTGAATATGCAAGCATCACTGGCGCTTCAAAGCCTGGAACCAAACGTTTGTATGAGTTTGTAGATGCATTAGTGAATGCATTCAAGGCGCGAGCATGTTTGATAATGCCGCCAATATACCACATCGCTTCCTGAGAAAGGTTAGCATAATCGCTATCTTTACCTGCGAACAAGTTCACACCATCTTTCCAGATGGATTGGTGAACGTGCATGGCAGTTCCGTTATCATTGAAGATAGGTTTAGGCATAAACGTTGCTGTTTTACCGTGGGCATCTGCAACATTGTGCACAATATATTTATACCATTGCGCTTTATCCGCTTGTTCAATCAATTCGCCAAATTTCATCGCCAATTCGCATTGACCAGCCGTTGCCACTTCATGGTGATGACATTCCATGTGGATGCCAACATCAGACATCACCAAAGACATATCGTTGCGCATTTCGTGAAGTGTATCCACTGGAGGAACGGGGAAGTAGCCACCTTTCACTTTAGGGCGGTGACCCGTGTTACCACCTTCATAGTTTACATTGGAGTTCCAAGCTGCTTCTTCAGAATCAATGGTATAACCACAAGAACCCATATCGTTGTTGTAGCGCAAGCCGTCAAATACGAAGAATTCTAATTCTGGGCCGAAATATACCGTATCTGCAATGCCTGCAGATTTGATATACTTAAGTGCGCGTTGAGCCACTTGACGTGGGCAACGGTTGTAGTCTTCACCGCTGATAGGGTCAATCACCTGAGAAACCAACACAAGTGTTGAAGCTTCAAAGAATGGGTCAATACGCGCACTCTCAGGGTCTGGAATGAGTGACATATCTGAGTTGTTAATTTCACACCAGCCTTCAATAGAAGAGCCATCAAAAGCAAATCCTTCTACAAAACTATTTTCATTCAACTCATGAATGGGGAATGTTACATGCTGCCATTTACCTTTGGTGTCCGTAAAACGAACATCCACGAATTCGCAGTCATTTTCTTCAACAAGGTCAAAGACCTTTTTTATTGCATCGCTCACATCTCTCTCCTTATTTACCTGCTGTTTTAGACTAAAACAGGGCGGTTACCCTCTATATTTGCATGAAGGCTAATCTTTACACAAAGCATTTGCATGCGCAATGAGAAATCAAACGCGGGCAAAGAGCAGCCCTTCTAAAAGCCCTGCATCCACAGTGACCATAGCCTCATAACCCCAGAACTCAAACATGGCATCCACAATAGCTAAACCCACCACAATCACATCTTCCCTACCTTGCTCAATCGCCGGAATCGCCAGACGCTCCTCATTGGTCATACCCAATAATTCATCTCGCAAAGATTCAAAATCTTCTTTTTTTAATCTGTAGTTGTTAATGGTATTGGCATCGTAATCTCCCATCTGCAAGACGATAGCTGCAAGCGTGGTCACCGTACCTGCTGTGCCCACCATATACTTAGGTAGAAAAGTATCCTCACCCCATAAGCTTTCTATGTGTTTCAAATGCCCTTTGGTATGTTCTTTCATGGCTTGATATTCCGATGGTAAAGGCGGGTTATGTGCAAGATACAGCTCTGTCAGCCTAACCACACCAAGCTTCTCACTAAAACCATCCACCAATTCGCCATCCCGCACACGATTAAACTCCGTGCTTGCCCCACCAATATCAAAGAGTAACATATCTTGGCTCACATCCGCATCCAACACCATTTGTGCACCCAAAAGCGATAATTTAGCTTCAAGTTGCCCATGAATAATCTGAATGTTTAAGTCTAAGGTATCTAAAACATGCTGCACATAATCTTTACCATTGCTGGCTTCGCGAATCGCCGCCGTGGCCACAGCTTGAATATCTTGGGCTGCGATGCCGTGCGATGCACAAATATCTACTACTTCTAAGAATACAACCATACCACGCTGTTTGCCTGCATCGCTTAATGCACCGGTTTGTTGTAAGCCTTCACCCAACCGCGCCACACGATGTTGGTAGTATATTTTTTGATAAGATGAATCGCTAACTTCAGCAATCAATAATCGAATGGTATTGGAGCCAATATCCAATACAGCTTTCTTCATGATGGTTTATCTTGGTTGAGGGCAACGACCGAATCTCGATGCGTTTGTGCAAGCGCCACATAATGCTTAGCAGACTGCAATAAAAATGCTTTTTCTTGATCCGTTAAAGGCCTGCGCTCTTTGGCAGGACTTCCTGCGTACAAATAACCGCCACGCAACACCTTATGCTCTGGCACAAGCGACCCTGCCGCCAGAAAACATCCTGCTTCCAACACCGCATGGTCCATCACTGTGGAGCCCATGCCTACCAAACAACCATCTTGAATCTCGCAGCCATGCAACACCGCACTATGCCCAACCGTGACATCATTGCCCACAACACATGGCACATCCGAACTATTATGAATCATAGTTAAATCTTGAATGTTGGTGCGCTCACCAATGCGAATGAAATTGACATCGCCACGCAGCACGCTTTGATACCAAACCGAAGAATCAGCCCCGATTTCAACCCTACCAATCACATCAGCATTGCTCGCTAACCATGCAGAGCTGGCAACCTTAGGCGAATCTTCTTTATAGCGATAAAGCATTATTTAACTTGGATAACTTCCGCATCATTCTTCTTAATTTTGGTAACACTCGCCGATGCTTCTTCAATGCGTGAGCAATGGCCATTCATCGCCGCACCTTCAGATAAACTCAATGATTTATATACAACATCACCATTGAGCACACCTTTTGCGCCAATTCTCAAGCTACTGGTTGCGCAAACATTACCATTGATATCGCCATGCAAGACCAAGTTAGGCACGCTAACTTCGCCTTTAATAAAAGCGCCTTCACTGACAATCAGTGTTCCATCTTTTTCTGAGCGAATATTGCCCTCAAAGCGTCCATCAATGCGCACCGCACCTTCAAACGACAAATCACCTGTAAACACAGAGTGTGCACCGATTAGCGTATCAATATGTTGTGGTTCTTTCATGGTCACTCCCTTTGTTTCCTTAGTTTCCTTTCTTCTAAGCATATCACGATTTCCTTTACTGTTCACTTTGTATTCAAACTTTGCTTTTAAGCCTATCGCATAGGTATCATTTTTCTTAACACTTCTTTTTGCCGTGAATTATAAATCACCAATTCAAGTTTAATAGGCTTCCATGTTTCTTTCCAATCAAATGTACGCTGCATAAACATATGCGATTCAATGCTGTAACGCATCACTTCATGATTTAAATCAACACGGTTACCCTGTTCATCCAATACAAAAATTTTATACTTTCCTTTCAAAAATCGAGGGTAAGTCCCTCCCTTCACAAACAATGATTTCCACTCAATCTTATGCTCAGGCGTAAGCTGGGCTGTGCTTTCTAACACATGGATACCTTTGCCTTTTCTTTCATCCAGTATGCTCTTGTACATATGCAATTGCTTGGTCACATTAACAATCTCACTTTCTTGAAGCGAGATTTGTTCTTTCAAACTGGACAACTGCTCATCTTTCAAATCATTTAATGTCTTGGCATCCGCAACCTTATGTTGAAGTTCCATATTTTGCCGCTTTAACTTGATATTTTCAGGGATAATTTGCTGCATCTGATGAAAGGGAGCATACCAAGCACCAAAAGCAAACGAACCCGCCGTCAACAATATAAACCCAATCAACAAAGTGAGGTAGCGTACATTAAAATTACGCGCTGGCCCTGAGCTTTGCGCATCCATAATCACAACTTGTCTGGGTTTAAGCCAAAATGCCATACTTAAATCCTATAAGCCTATGGCCAACTGGCATTGATGCTCAAGCCTGTGGTTTCATCAAAGCCAAACATCACATTGGCATTCTGCACAGCCTGCCCTGATGCACCTTTAAGTAAATTATCAATGCAGCTCACCACCACAGCTTCCGTTTCACTCAACACTGCCACTCCAATTTCGCACCGATTGCTCCCTTTAACCGCGCCTGTTGATGGCAAAGCACCCAAAGGCAATACATTGACGAAGGGCTCATCTTGGTAAGTATCTGATAAAATACTGTGCCACTGCTCACTATTTTTTCCTGTTAAATGAATCGTACTCAACATGCCTCTCGTCATAGGAATGATATGCGGCACAAATCTCACATGCACATCTTGCCCTCCCATCTCTGCTGCCCACTCTTCCATTTCCCAAGCATGCCTATGTTTGGGCAAGCCATAAGCCGCCAAGCTTTCATTGATTTCACAGTATAACAAACCTGTCTTTGCAGCTCTGCCCGCACCCGATGTGCCTGATTTGGCATCAATAATAATCGATGATGCATCAATCACTTTAGCTTGCAGCAAAGGAATGAGCGGCAGCAATACTGATGTGGGGTAGCAGCCTGGGTTGGCCACAAGGTTGGTGTTGGCAACATCAGATCTCGCATGTTCCGTTAATCCATACACGCACGATTCCAACAGCTCTGGAAATGGGTGACTTAGACCATAAGCCTGCTCATAATTATCTAAGTTAGTATGCCTAAAATCTGCACTTAAATCCACAACCTTTTTGCCCGCATCCAAAGCTTTTTTTACACTTTTCGCAGCAGCAGCATGCGGCAGCGCACTAAACACAAGCTGCACATCATCAGGCATCACATCATCGGCTTTAGCAAGCGTCATGCTTGCGCTTTGGCTGGCGATGCTGGGTAATACATCTGATACTTTTTTGCCAGCTTGGCTAAAAGCAGCCAAATGTTTGATTTCAAAATGAGGGTGTGCATCAAGCAGCCGAATCAATTCAGCTCCTGTGTATCCGGTTGCACCAAGAATCGCGACTGCAATACTCATCCTACTCTCCTCTTCCTATCAACAGGGCAAACTTAACATGCCCAACTATAAATTTCACCACTTACCCATATTTTACAAACAAAAAAGGGAGAGCAAATGCTCTCCCTTGAAATTTGAACCGAAAACGAATTAACGTTTTGAGAACTGAGGTGCGCGACGTGCTTTTTTCAAACCATATTTCTTACGCTCTACTACACGCGCATCACGTGTTAAGTATCCTTTCTCTTTCAATTGAGGGCGAAGGCCAACATCATATTCAAGCAATGCACGAGCAATACCATGACGAATTGCGCCAGCTTGACCAGAAACACCACCACCATGCACATTCACACGAATATCCAAACGGTCAGTCAGACCAACCAGTGTGAGTGGGCGAACTGCTTCTTGGCGAATGATTTCGATAGGAAAGTAATTTTCCATATCGCGACCGTTGACGCTCATTTGACCACTACCTGGTTTAATCATTACACGAGCAATACTGCGCTTGCGTCGTCCTGTTCCGCGATACATATCATCTGCCATTTTAATTTACCTATTCTCTAATCTTTTAGTTTAACTTTAAAGCTTCAGGAGCTTGTGCAACATGAGGATGCTCAGCGCCAGCATATACTTTCAATTTCAGCATTTGTTTGCGACCCAAAGGTCCTTTAGGCATCATGCCTTTCACTGCCAATTCAATAATACGCTCAGGAAAACGCTCACGTTGTTTTTCCAAAGTGATTTCATGCAAACCACCAGCATAGCGACTATGACGGTAGTATTTTTTCTGCATTTCTTTGTCGCCAGTCACTTTTACTTTCTCAGCATTAATCACGATGACATGGTCACCACAATCAGCATGAGGGGTATACATAGGGTTATGTTTACCACGCAACACACGTGCAATTTCAGTAGAGATGCGGCCAAGAACCAAGTCTTCTGCATCTACAATATACCATTTACGTTCAATATCGCCAGGGCGAACAGTCCAAGTAGACATGTTTGATACTCCAAAAATCCAATCAA
>JALUHL010000231.1 GCA_027053695.1 Ghiorsea sp. | reverse complement strand
GTGTTAATTGCAAAAGGAAGCCAATGGTCAGAATAGCTAGACACAATCTTTTGCAAGGTTTCTTCGCCATAAGTATCCGCAATAAATTGCTCGAAATAAACCCCATATAGATAGCGACTTGTGCCCAAAGGCCAGCTCACCATAGGCTGATTGATTTGGCGCAGTGGCTTGATGCCATTTGCCACCTCCATACGCATCAGCATCTGGAAATATGAGCTTTGCCCACGTCCTATGCCCAGTTGTTGACCCGTTTCATAGTAGGTGGCTAAGCCTTCATGCATCCATGGCGGCATAAACATATTGGGAAATGCAAACAATATGCGGCCAAAGATGTTGCGAATGTTTTTAGGGCCGCGTCGTGCTTTATCCAAATGCAATGTGTGTACAAACTCATGTAAAATAAGCGTTTCCAACCAACCTGCATGGTCTTCCAAACTGTTCACACTATTGGGGCGGCTAACAAACAAAGTGATTCGATTCGAAGGAATAGGTAATGCAAACCCATTGCTGCTATCGGTTTCATCACTCAATACAATATCTGTTTTACCCTTGGGATACCAATCAAATACTGGTGTTAAACGCTTGTACACAGACTCTGCAATATGCAACGAACGCTTCGCCAAATCTTCTTCGCCTGCATAAAAATGAATGCGAAAATGCGCGCTTTCTTGGGTCTGCCATGCAAGGTTATGGGCATGATTCATGCCCGCATTTGCAGGCTGAGCCAACAAGAAGAATATGCTAAAGAGAATATATCGCATATGCGCATTAAAACTGATTTTGTAAGCTTTGACCACGTATGGCGACTACATATCCAGTTTGGCATCGTTCAAACGATTCCCGTATGATTAAAATAGAGGAGAAAATCATGATTAAAACACTTATAATGACCATGGGGCTGATGCTAAGCTTAGGTATGGCAACCACAGCATCAGCAGAAGGAAACCCGTGTAATCCGTGTGGTATGAAAAACCCATGCAGCATGAATCCATGCAACCCTTGTAGCATGAAGAAACATCATAAAATGAATCCGTGCAACCCGTGCGGTATGAAAAAAAGCCATAAAATGAACCCATGTAATCCATGTAGTATGAAAAAGCATAACCCTTGTAGCATGAAGAAACAGAACCCTTGCAGTATGAATCCATGTAACCCTTGCTCAATGAACCCTTGCTCAGGTGGCAACCAAGCTATTCGTGGCAGCAAGTTTAAAAACTTCCAAGAAGCTGTGGATATGGGTCGAAAAATGTGGCATGACGATACATTAGGTACTTCAGGTGTGGCTTGTCTTTCATGTCATGCAGATTTTGAATTGCTAAATTTGGACAAACGTCAAAACTTCCCACATTTCGTGAAAATGACAGGTGATGTGGTCACACTAGACCAAATGATTAACTATTGCATGATGAATCCTATGCAAGGTAAACCATTCAAATGGAACTCTAAGGAAATGACTGCCATGGCAGCTTATTATCGTGCATATCGCATGAAATACCTTAGGTCACATAAAAGATAATGCTATGATTTGGGGTGGTCATGCACCACCCCCTTTCTCTAATTTTTCCTTCGCACTTTTCATCATCCAGCAAACTTGATACCGTACACATATGCTTCATACTCTTATCACCATCAGCTTAAGCTTATTGCTCATCGCAGCGACCTACCCCAATATGGATGATTATTGGCAATCGCCAGCGGCAACCGCATCCAACCATGACTGGTCGGAACTGGAAAAAAATATGCGCCCTGAAGCATGTGCCCAGTGCCATGAAGCGCAGTTTGATGCTTGGAAACATAGTCGCCACAGCAAAGCTTTTTCCCCAGGTTTAATCGGCCAATTCCCTAATATGGGGCATATGCAAGGCAATGATTGTTTGCGCT
>JALUHL010000230.1 GCA_027053695.1 Ghiorsea sp. | reverse complement strand
GATGAAAGGCAGGTGAATATTCGCGTGGTCGCTGCTACCAATCGTGATTTAAATGAGGAAGTTCAACAGGGTAACTTTAGAGAAGATTTATTTTACCGCTTGAATGTTATCCCTGTGCATATGCCACCACTTCGCCAGCGCAAAGAAGATATTCCTGATTTGGTACATAGTATTATGCATAAACTGGGCGCTGCCAATATCAAGATTAATGATAATGACATGCAGAAAATATGTGCGTTGCCGTTAGAGGGTAATGTTCGTGAATTGGAAAATACACTTCAGCGTATTCTCGCCCTTTCCGATGAAAATAGCCTAGACATGAGTATTCTTGATGATGTTGAACCCAATCATATGCCCACAACGCCTTCTTTGGCACAAATTCAAAGTGGCGAGCTTAGCCTTGATGCTCAGCTCGAAGATGTTGAGAAAGCATTGATTCAGCAAGCTATGCAACAAACGAATGGCAATGCGACAAAAGCTGCCAAACTTTTAGGTGTCAGCTTTCGTAGCATACGTTATCGCTTAGAAAAGCTTGGCATTAAAGCCAAGGACACATAATGGATGCCCACCTCTTCCTCACCCTATACATAGGCATCATTGGTCTGCTCGTTGGCAGCTTTGCCAATGTTTGCGTGCATAGAATCCCCAGAGGTGAATCCGTGGTGTCACCAAGAAGCCAATGCCCAAACTGCCAACACCTTATCGCATGGTATGATAATTTACCTATTCTTTCATGGCTATTACTGGGGCGAAAATGCAGATACTGCAAACATCCTATTGCATGGCGCTACCCCTTACTAGAGCTTACTATGGGGTTGATGTGGGCAAGTATTGTGTGGTTTTACCCTGTGCAAAGCTACAACCCCGTATTTCTAGCCCAAGCCATATCCCTAGTGACTTTGCTTTGGATACTCACCCTGATTGATTTAGAAACATTTTTGTTACCCAACGCGCTGACCTTCCCCGGCATTGCGCTTGGGCTTGCTTTTGCTGCTTATTTTGACTTTTTTCTTGATAGTCTTATCGGAGCTGTTGCGGGCTATGGCATCTTCTGGTTGGTCGCGCGTTTATTTTTGATGTTTACAGGCAAAGAAGGCATGGGGCAAGGCGACTTCAAACTTTTAGCCATGCTGGGCGCATACATGGGCTGGCAGGCTATTCCATTTATCATCTTGTTATCTTCGCTGACTGGGGCAGTGATTGGTTCTATGGCTTTAATCATCAGCAAAAAAGGCTTGAGAGCTGAAATACCCTTTGGACCCTACCTTGCTGCGGCTGGGGTGATTTGGTTTTTCTGGTCAGCACCTATTTTGCATTGGTATCAAGGTTTATTCATGTGAGCGACACCAAGTTTTACGGGCTAACAGGTGGCATAGGCAGCGGTAAATCCACAGCCGCGCACATGTTCGCTGATTTGGGTGTCCCTACGCTTGATTTGGACAAGCTAGGGCATGCAGCACTCACCCATGATGATGTCAAAGCCAAGCTTATCCAAGCTTTTGGTACAAGTATCTTAGATAGCGATAAAATTCAGCGCAGCGAACTTGCCAAGCTTGCCTTCGCATCCCAAGAAAATACACATGCCCTAAATCAGATTATGCACCCTACCATTCAGCAACTTGAGCAACTATGGCGAAAAAAGCAAACAGCGCCCTATGCTATCATTGAAGCATCGGTCTTGATTGAATCAGGTGGCGTAGAGCGTATGCATGGTTTGATTGTGGTGATGTGTTCGCAAGCGATAAGAGAGCGACGTTTAATCGCCCGTAGCACACACAATCAGGAACAAATACAGACTATTATAAAGCGCCAGTGTAGCGATGCACAGCGTTTAGAATTTGCGGATTATGTCTTGGATAATGAAGCAGACTTGCAGAGCCTAGCAGCGCAAGTGAAAGCATTGCATCAAAAACTTTCCTGCACCACAGAGAATACAAGATATTAAGCCACAGATAAACGCAGATACACACCGATAATGTTATGCTGACTAGCGTAGAGTCATCTTATAGATTTCTCCACTACGCTACGCTTCTGTCGAAATGGCAAACTCACCACGAAGTACACGAAGAAAAAGTGTCATTCTGAGTGTACCCGAAGCATCTTTCTGTCATGCCGACCAGCGTGGAGGCATCTCTAAAAGATTTCTCGACAAGCTCGAAATGACAAGGCAGAAACAACTGCAACCATCATCCCCCCTGCTATAGCTGCGCCGAAACCAAAGGTGTAAGAAGGGGGATAAGCAAAACACCTGCTTTGTTTTGCGCCCGATTCCAGCTTTGGTGAGGATATACGCAGCTATTTAGGGGGCAGCTTTTTGGTTCGTTTTTGGCTGCCCAAAAATGAACATAAAAACTAACCACAAAGACACAGAGTACGCAGAGGATAATAAACCACGAAGATATTATAGATTAATCTCCCTAGGGTCGTTGCTTCGCTCCCGCATACGCGAGAATGACGGTGAATACACCTTACTTTATCTGTGTATATCCGTGTTTATCTGTGGCTAAAAAATATAAAACAAAAAGGCGGGCACAAAAAAAAGGGAGCCCAAAGGCTCCCTTTTCCAATTGTTAAAAACAACAATCAAACTATAAATTTCTTAGATAAGAAGTTCTAGGTCGATAAGAGTTGTTTTAGCAGTAACGCCACCAACTTTCTTAGTATCATAGATAAGTTGAACTGCAAAGTTTTGATACATTTCATATTCAACACCAACACGTGTTCTATCAGTTTTAGCTGCACCAACTTTGTCTTGACCAATACCTGCCAAGAAAATCCATTGAGCAACTGGTTTAACTGAAACACGGAAAGAATAACCAGTACGTGCATCTGTAGTAGAGCTTTGGTTATAGTAATTCAATGTGGTTCCTGAAGCTGGAGCAGTTGCCCAGTCAGCAAAGATACCAATTTGCATATCGCCCATATCGCCGAATGCTTGAACATCAATACCAGTACGTTTAGTGTCTAAAGTAGTACCAGTAACAATATCTTGACCAGCAGAACCAGTTGCAATGATTGCACCTAAGCCCACTTCCCAATCACCAGCGTTCAAGAAATAGTTACCACGAAGCACTGGAGCATATTTCCATTCGCCACCAAGGTTAGCAGTACCGTCGCCATTACCATTGAGATCACGTGTTTCATTATTGTCACCAACAGTATCAACAAAACCAAGTTGAGCTACCCAAGTGTCGTTACCAGCCCAAACTGCGATACCTTGAGATTGATCAGTACCCATTTGGTTATTAATTGATAGTGACTTACCACCAAGCATACCACCATGTTGACCCCAAACAGACATCACTTGCATACCAGCATCTTCACCAAAGCCTGCGTTCCATACTGTCCAACCAGCTTTGAGATCGCCCATGTCATAAGAGTTAATCATTTGTGCGTTCGCATAAGCGCCATCATATTCAACGAATACACCAGTATGTTCGCCACCACGGCCACCAATCATAAATACTTGGTCAGCAAATTCAAAACCTTTGCTTGTTGTGCCAGCGCCGTTATCGCTAGACACCCAGTTTGGACGAACCATTACAGTCCAGTTCAAAGTAGCTGGGATAGACAAATGCTCGTCTTCAACCAAATCTCTTGCAGAGTCAGTCATACCACCCATTTTAAATGCACGACCATATGCCGCCAAAGTTGGGAATGATTGGAAGTGACATGCTAGGCATGCAGAACCAGTTTGGCGCGCGAACGCCGGAATTGCTTCAGAAGTAGTTGGAGCAACTGATACAGAAGCAACAGCAGCAACAGCTAGAGAAGCAGCAGAAAGAATAATTTTCTTCATGTTTTTCATCCTATTTTATTTTATTTGGTAAGCCCGAAAGCCTACCTAAGTTTGTTGTATTATCATCGTTAGACGTGCCAACGCTGAAAACACATTGGGTGAGAGTTTAAGAGTGTGACCAAGTTTTCGTCAATCACTCGCTCCCTATCATGTGTATTTATGCCACATATATCACAACCCTGCCCGCTCATGCTCATATCCATAAAATGGTTATCGAAATTTATGGCGCTTGTGATTAGACTGCCGCCATGTCTAAATCCATTGCAACCACAAACTCCATTGTCATACGCCAAGGGCAAAAAGCATTATCCGCCTTCCGCCAAGAAAAATTAAGCCAACAGCTCAATACGAATGCTCATGACATCGCGGCTTACTATATATATATCATAGAAACATCGGATACTTGGCAAGAACATGACAACGAACATTTAGATAAGCTGCTTGGCTGCCAGACTCAAGCCTACTTAGAGAAAAGTGATAAACATACCTATTTTGTTGCCCCACGGATTGGAACCATTTCACCTTGGTCATCCAAAGCCACCGATATTGCAAACATTTGCGGCTTGGATGCTTTGATTCGTATTGAGCGTGGCATGGTTTATCATATTCAAGGGGATAGAGAAGCGATTTTGCCGCTGATTCATGATAGGATGACAGAATCAGTGCTGTATAATGCGGGTGACTTACATCAACTTTTTCAACATCAAGCACCGCAACCTTTAACCCGTATCGATATATTGCATGGTGGTCGCCAAGCTTTGGAACAAGCCAATGTTGAATTAGGCTTAGCATTGGCTGATGATGAAATCGATTATTTACTGGATAATTTCCTTGCATTAAAGCGCAATCCTACCGATGCAGAATTGATGATGTTTGCCCAAGCTAATTCTGAGCATTGTCGCCATAAAATCTTTAATGCCGATTGGAAGATTGATGGTGAAACCATGGATATGTCATTGTTTTCTATGATTCGTCACACCCACCAAACTTCACCTGAAGGCACAATCGTTGCCTATGCCGATAATTCATCGGTGATTGAAGGCTCTAAAGCCAAACGCTTTTATCCTGATAGCGATAAAACCTATCATGCCCATGATGATGATGTGCATATTTTGATGAAGGTGGAAACCCACAATCATCCGACTGCGATTTCACCTTTTGCAGGAGCGGCAACGGGCTCTGGCGGAGAAATCCGCGATGAAGGGGCAACTGGCATTGGCTCTAAACCCAAAGCTGGTTTATGTGGTTTTACGGTATCCAATTTGAAAATTCCAGGCTTTGAGCAGCCTTGGGAAGAAAATCATGGCAAACCTGAGCGCGTATCCTCAGCTTTAGATATTATGCTTGATGGCCCGATTGGCGCTGCAGCATTCAACAACGAATTTGGTCGCCCCAATATCAATGGTTATTTCAGAACGTATGAGCAAGATGTGGCTGGTGAGCTTAAAGGCTATCACAAGCCCATCATGCTGGCAGGTGGTGTGGGTAATATTGATGCCCGTCATGTGCATAAATCCGATGTTCCTGTGGGTTCATTGATTATCCAGCTTGGTGGCCCTGCGATGTTGATTGGTTTGGGTGGTGGTGCTGCATCCAGCATGGATACAGGTGCTAATGCAGAAAACCTTGATTTTGACTCTGTGCAACGTGGTAACCCTGAAATGGAGCGCCGCTGCCAAGAGGTGCTGGATCGTTGTTGGCAGTTGGGTGATAACAATCCTATTCTTTTTATCCATGATATTGGTGCGGGCGGCTTATCCAATGCTGTGCCCGAGCTGATTCATGATGCTGGTCGTGGTGGCTGGTTTGATTTGCGTAAAGTGCACAATATGGAACCGAGCATGAGCCCTATGCAGATTTGGTGTAATGAAGCGCAAGAGCGTTATGTGCTGGCGATTGCGCCTGAATCCCTTGATAAATTCACGGCGATATGTGAGCGCGAACGCTGCTTATTTGCAGTGCTTGGTGAAGCCACTGATGATGGTCATTTGCACGTGGATGATGCTTGGCTTGGCGAAGCACCTGTGGATTTATCCTTGGAAACCTTGTTGGGCAAACCGCCCAAGATGCTGCGTGATGTAACCCATGAGAAAACAACATTTACACCGCTACCATCAGATATTGATATCAAAGAAGCAGCATTGCGTGTGTTGAGATTGCCATCGGTTGCCAGCAAAGAGTTTCTAATCAACATTGGTGATAGAACAGTCACAGGCTTGGTGGCGCGCGACCAAATGGTTGGCCCTTGGCAAGTACCCGTATCTGATGTGGCGGTAACGGCTACTGATTTTACCAACTATACAGGCGAAGCCATGGCTATGGGCGAGCGCACACCCATTGCAGTGCTTGATGCAGCAGCATCAGGGCGCATGGCAGTGGGCGAAGCATTAACCAATGTTGCTGCGGCCTCCATTGCCAAGCTTGGCGATATCAAGTTATCCGCCAACTGGATGGCAGCTTGCGGTTATCAAGGCGAAGATGCTGCCTTGTATGACACAGTAAAAGCAGTCGGCATGGAATTATGCCCTGCTTTGGGTATTTCCATTCCTGTGGGCAAAGATTCTCTATCTATGAAGTCAGTTTGGTCTGAAGAATCGGGGTCGGATAAATCAAGTAAAAAGGAAATGGTATCACCATTATCTTTAATCGTATCTGCATTTGCGCCTGTCACCGATATTCGTCAAACATTAACGCCCCAATTGCGCACGGATATGGG
>JALUHL010000229.1 GCA_027053695.1 Ghiorsea sp. | reverse complement strand
CTAAAGCTTCTGGATGTAAGGTATCAGCCAGTGCAAGCATGTTATCAATGATATCATGATTCAGGGTTTCAATATCATTGCTCAAGCCTTGTAAATCTTGCCATGCCTGCTCAGCTTGAGCGCGGCGACTATCATCAAGATAAGGCAATAAACTGATGCTTTTCCATGCTGTTGCAGCTTCTTGAGGCCGTGTGCTTTTAGCAGCTTTTTGGAGCTCTGTGAAAAGTTGGGCGCTGACTTGTTGTTTACTCAACTCAGCTTGTTGGGCATACATTTGATTCATATTCTCTTGCATGGTTGCCAGTTGGTTTTGCAGCTGACCCACCATGGCGGATAAATCTGCTAAAGATTCCACGGTTTGATTATCTACTGGTTCAGGCGCTGTAAGCTCAGGCGTAGGCTCAAAAATAGGGGTGTTATCCACAGGCGCTTCTATAGGTTCATCCTCAACTTCAGCTTCTTTAGTTGCGGGAGCAAAGCTGGGTTGAACAGGGGCAGCGGATACGGGTTCTGCTTTGCTTTGGTGTGTAAAGTCATACCACTGGGCGCGCCATGTTTTTACAATCGGTGCATAAGTGATAAATGCCCAAGTGCCAAAGCCAAGTACAAGCATCAATAACAGATGAAATTGAACACTGCTTTTCTTCTTCGTTTTTTGTTCAGTATTATCTTGAGCTGGGGTGTTTTCCTCTGTGTTTACTTTTTCAGCTTCAAGCATGGGTTTATTTTGATTATCCATCAGCTTTTTAACCATGCTGCAACATCAAGAGCATGATAGGTGAGAATCATATCTGCGCCTGCGCGTTTGAAGCTAAGCATGGTTTCCAATACCACGCGTTTTTCATCAATCCAGCCGTTGGCAGCCGCAGCTTTGACCATGGCATATTCACCAGATACATTATACACAGCCATGGGTAGTTGCGTGGCATCTTTGACTTCGCGGATAATATCCATGTAAGCCAGTGCAGGTTTCACCATGAGCATATCTGCACCTTCTTCCACATCCAATAAGGCTTCTTTAATCGCTTCACGGCGATTGGCTGGATCCATTTGATATTGCGCTCTATCGCCAAAAGTCGGTGTGGAATCAGCAGCATCACGGAAGGGGCCGAAATAGCCCGATGCGTATTTTACGGCATACGACATGATGGGTGTATCTTGAAAACCAGCTTTATCTAAACCTTGTCGAATCGCTTGAATCATGCCATCCATCATGCCTGATGGGGCAACAATATCTACGCCTGCTTTGGCATAAGATACGGCTTCTTTTTGCAGGTTAGAAAGCGTTGCATCATTATCGACTTCATCACCATGCAATACGCCGCAATGACCGTGGTCGGTATATTCACAAAAGCAGGTATCGGCAATCACAATCATATCGGGGCAAGCCGCTTTGGCAGCGCGAATTGCTTTTTGCACAATGCCTTCATCATCCCAGCCGCCAGAGCCAATGGCATCTTTTTCAGTGGGGATGCCAAAGAAAATAACACCGGGAACACCTGCATCTTCAACCGTTTTTACCATAGCCGCAACATCAGATAAAGGGATGCGCTGAACGCCAGGCATACTTTTCACATCCACAGCCACATCAATGCCTTCATCGACAAAAATGGGATAAATCAAATCGTTCACAGATAAACTTGTTTCCGAAACCATACGACGTAAGTTTGCTGTTTTACGCAAACGACGTGGGCGATGAACTAAATCAAATGGCATATTTTTATCCTTTTTTCTGCATGGCAAAATAATCATTTAAGCCTTGTAACATAGCTTTAAAACTGGGTTTATTGGCGATAACCTGCACGTTTAATCCTAATTTGTCAGCGGCTTTTGTCACTTGTTGGCTCATCACGGCAATAGCTGGACGATTGGCAAGCTCTAAATCACCCACTTTTTGCACATAAAAATGAGCTGTGCGCGCGCTACCAATCAGTACGGCATCAATACGGTTATCTTCAAGCTGCTGTAATACTTCGGGGTACGCCTCATCATTTTTGATGGTTTGATAACATGGAACCAAATGCGTATCGACTTGCTTTTGCGCTAGAAAGGTTAATACATCATCATTGCCTGTTTCAGCCCTGAAAAAGTATGCATGTTTGGGCAGTCCATGTTTGGGATAGTCTTGCACTAGCCCTTGCTGCGATGCTTGGTTGGGCAACCATGCGGGATGAATGCCATGTTCACTTAATGCAGATGCTGTTTTTTTTCCTACGGCAATCACGCGATAGTTGGATAATACGTTGGCCATATCTGATACGTTCTTTGCGATAGCTTCAACGCCATTGCGACTGCTGAAAATGATGTCAGTGATTTGCTTAGGCGGTTGCTGCAAAACTTGCCAAGCCTTGTTGATGGCTTCTGGCAAAGCTTGGATTCGGTTGCAAGGAAACAACACGGGGGTAGCGCCTAAGGATGCCACAAGCTCCGCAGTTTGCAGATTTTGTTCAGTTGTTCGCGTAAGCAAGATACGTTTCTTCTGAAGATGTTTCATGCGTTTAGGCAGTACAAGAGCAGCATGCCGAGTTCTGTGATTTCAATGCCTGCACCCAGTGCATCGCCATTCATGCCGCCAAGCTTGTGTTCTAGAAAAACTTTCCAAACCCAAAGTAGAAGAGGTGCAAGCAATAACATGGGTGCGAAGATAAGCGATAACAATAAAAGCAGGGCAAACCATGGCATAAGATTGATGTGGCCGGCTTGTCTGCACCATGAAGCAAGCCCTTCATGCAAAGGGGTTAAGCTGCTTGCCCACCATGCTGCGCCCAAACGCGCCCAAGCAGGAATCAGAAGAAGGGGTGCAAAGCTTCCCACAAATACCAAGCTGCTCAGTAATGCGAATTTACCTAACAGCAGCAGCACAATGGAGACCACGGCAAAAGCGCCAACATCAGGCGCTTGCATCACTTGTAAAAGTTTTGCTTTGTCTTGGTGCGCAGCGCCCAAACCATCGGCTAAATCGCCTAAACCATCCAAATGTAAAAAACCTGTGCTACCAGTCCAAATCAGTAATAAAACAAAAGCTGTGGTAAGGGGATATAAACCTGAGCCTAATAATCCTGAGAGATATAGGATTAGCCCTAGACTTAAGCCCACCAAAGGAAACATCGATAATTTGGGCGATATGCGGGCATTGACTTTGGGTGTTGGGAAAATCGTTAAAAATCGAAGCGTGGCAAAATAGTTGCCCCACATCTTTTTTTTCTCGGCAGAGGTTTCAGGCATGATAATTCATAAACCAAAGCATAGGCGGCTGATTGGGGGCAAAGCTGATGCGCGACCATGCAGCATGAGGCACATAAAGATTAGCAAGATTTGCCATAGGCACTTGCAAAGCATGGCCAAGCAAAACACGAATCACGCCGCCATGCGCAATCAGCAAATGATGTCCGCCTTGCTCAAGGTGGGTATCGATATATTGCTGCCAAGCGGAAGTAACACGTGCATGAAAATCAACAAAGCTTTCACCATTGGGCGCGTTCAGCTGGCTAACATCCAAGCGAAAATTAGGCTCTTGTTTGAGTAAGGTTTTAATATCACCACCTTCCCAATCGCCAAAATCCATTTCTGCAAAACCGCGTTCATAAGATACATCCAATTCGCCTTTGAGTTGCTCAGCCAACCATGCGCAACGCTGCAAAGGCGAGCTTATAATGGCTGAAATAGGCTCTTGATGAATGCATTTGACTGCAGATAAAAGCTGCTCTTTCCCTAACTCACTTAAGGGAACATCCGTTGCTCCATATAGCTTTCCTGCATCCATAGTGGTTTCGCCGTGGCGAAGAATATCAATGGTGAGTATGGGTGAACTCATGTATTAACTATCGACCACAAGTTCTTTGGGTTTGGCGTGGCTTAGGAAATCATTGTTGGACATGGTCAAACCATAAGCGCCAGCTAAACCGAACACGGCAATGTCTCCAATGCCTGCTTCTTCAATATATACATCATTGGCAAGCTTATCCGCGCTGGTGCAAAGCGGGCCACCAAAATACACTTTCTCTTGATGGATGGACTCTTGACCTGCGAACAGCTTACCTCGACCCATAGAGACAATGCTCATGGGATGGTTGATGGCAAGTGCCGCAGGCCTGCGGAAATGATTGATGCCACCCGCACAAATGACTTGTTTTTTACCGCGGCTTGTTTTGATATCGATGATTTCTGTGCAAAACCAGCCACATTCTGCGGCAAGCCAGCGCCCCAATTCCAAAACAAAGTGGCGGCCTTGGAAATGATACTTTTCAATCATAGCACTCAAACCCTCGGCATAAGCTTGGGGGTCAAAGTCATGGCCTGTTTCTTCGTAGTCCACGCCAAAGCCACCACCGAAATCAATGATGTCACATCTTACACCTTCATATTCAGCTTCGATACGCTGGGTTAAATCAAAAACAAGCTCACAGTTATGCAACAAGTCATCTACATTCAATACGCCACTTGCGGCATATACATGTAAACCTCTGAAGTTTAGCGTATCCAAAGCAAGGATTTGCGGTAGGGCAATATCCAGTTGCTCTTCATCAATGCCAAATTTCTTTGAGCCACCCGAAAAGGTGGTTTGCGCATCATGAATATCAAAATTGGCGTTGATACGCAGCAAAATATCTTGGGTTTTACCAGCTTCTATGCAGAGTTTCTGAATGCGATGCGCTTCCACCAAAGATTCGATATGAATGGTACGAATATTATTGTTTACACACCAAGTTAGCTCTTCCAAGCTTTTGCCAGGGCCAGTGTAAATCAGTTGCTCAGGGCGAAATCCTGCATCAATCGCTTTATGAGCTTCGCCAAGGCTGGCGATTTCAATGCCCGTTGCACCAGCTTCTAAAGCTGCGTTTAGAAAAGCGGGATGAGGGTTAGCTTTGACGGCATAAAAAACTTCAACGCCCTCTGGCATCATCTTGTTCAAACATATGATTCGCTTTTTTAAACGGGCGGTGTCATAGATGTAAGCATTTAAGGTTTGACCATTTTCGCTTTGTTGGCGAATCAGGGTTTCAATATGAGACGGAATTTGCATACCACGAAGTTCACCACAAATGTAGGCTTTGACCAAGCGTCAATGACATCTGGTTTTGATATTGTTACGCTACGGCAAATCATTTTGAAGACATCAATCAAGGAATTATTCATGAGTCAAACGGAAGAAAAGCTAAGTATTTCCCCTTATAAACGCCATGTTATCATGTGTGTGGGTAAGTCGTGCGGAGAAAATATGCCGCTGCTGAAATATATGAAAGAAGCCGTAGCTAAGGCGGGTTTGGGCGAAGGTGAGGGCGCGGTTCGGGTGAATCGTGCAGGTTGCTTGGGCGTTTGTAAGCAAGGGCCAATCATGGTGGTTCATCCTGAAGGTGTTTGGTATGCAAACCTTGATGAGCAAAAAATCGACACCATTATTCAATCGCATTTTATCCAAGATGAACCTGTGCAGGCATGGGCATTTCATGAGCAAGCATAACATGGTTATGGGTAAAGCATGAGCATTCGTTTTGAAGATGCACTCAAAGCCAAACAGTTGCGTGACTTTTTCAATGAAAAAGGGCGAATTTATATTGTGGTGGATGCCACCAGCAATGATGTGGTGGTGCCTGATTTTCTCAAAGGTGACCCTGCACTTCGTTTGGTGTTGAACACCCGAATGCCACAGCCCATTTATATTCGCGATTCATTTGTGGAGTCTAACTTCACATTTTCTGGCGTTTCGCATCATTGTGTGATTCCGCTGACCCATATTTGGGCGGCTTATGTGCCCGAGCAAGATTTAGAATCGGGTTTGGTGTGGGAATCGAGTATTCCGGAAACGGTGAAAATGGTACTCAAAGCTGTGGAAGATATTCATGTGGATGAAGAAGCCGAGCCTGCAATACATGTGGTTGCTTCCGAAGATGGGCAGGGTAAAAAAAGCGATAAAGATAAGAAGAAGAAACCAAGAAAAGTTGGGCATTTGCGGGTGGTCAAATGATAAGGTTTGCAGGCAAACACATGTATCTACTTATGGGTTTGTTGGTGGCCGCACCAGCTTTTGCCGCAGATGTGGATGCACGCTTCCACATTCAGGTTCAACAAAGTGCGGATGCGCGCCTTACTGTGAAAGATGCGATGACACGGGCTTTGCCCACCTTATGGAAGCGGGTTGTGCCTACAGAAAGCATGGCAAAGGCAGCGCGGCTTAAAGGGCGCACATCTTTGGTGCTGCAATTTAAGGCTATCAATCATGGGGTGAGTTTGGTGTTTAATCCTGTGCAGGTTGGGAAGTATTTGGCAGGCTTTGGTATCACCATGATTCCAGAGCAGCCCCAATGGAATCTGGATATATCCGTGGTTGGTTTTTCAGAGCAAGATAATAACACCGCGCGAGAATTGATGAATTATAGCTATGGCATTGCTGATGAGCTGGGCTTTGCGCTCACGCCAAGAGGCAGAAAGTTGCAACTGATATTTGCGCCAGTGGTGGATGAATATGGTGAGGCTTTGGTTCATGTTCATTTGCAAGGTGACTTTTCATCGGATTTATTGCGT
>JALUHL010000228.1 GCA_027053695.1 Ghiorsea sp. | reverse complement strand
CGCTTGGATTTGGTGTTGATTGATTATCTTCAGTTGATGACGGGTAATGCCAATGCAGACCGTAAAGATTTGGAAATCAGTGAAATGACACGCTCACTCAAAGGTTTAGCCAAAGAGCTGGATGTGCCAATTATTATTTTATCGCAGTTGAATCGTTCTTTGGAATCGCGCTCGGATAAACGGCCTATGATGTCGGATTTGCGGGAATCGGGTGCGATTGAGCAAGATGCCGATGTGATTATGTTTATTTACCGTGATGAGGTATATAATAAAAACCCTGAAAATGAGGGTATGGCTGAAATCATTATTGCCAAGCAACGGAATGGCCCGATTGGCACAACGCGGCTTACATTCCTTAAAGAATATACACGCTTTGAAAATTTTGCAGGTGAACATTCAGGCTTTTGATGCAAGGGTGTATTGCCCTTCATTGCCCTTAATCTTTTAAATCTAAAAATCCTAAGTTGGTGGCTTCAAACACCGCCTCTGAACGCGAAGATACTTCAAGCTTGCGATAAATGCTGCGAATATGGGTGCGAATGGTGTTGGCGGAGACTTCTAGAATACCCGCGATTTCATCGTAGCTGTAACCTTTGGCAATCCATTTGAGAACCTCGCTTTCGCGCTCCGTTAATGGATTTTCATCGGCTTTGCTTTCACTAACTGCATTGAATCGTTTGAGCAGATACCTTGCCACTTCAGGGCTGATGGCAGACTCACCGCGCAACACACTGATGATGGCATCGCCAAGCTCTTCAAAGGCTTGGCGCTTAAGTAAATAGCCACTAGCGCCTGCTTCCAAGGCTTCCACGACATGGGCTTCATCGCCATACATGGTGACCACCAGCACTTCGATGTCAGGGTATAAACGCCTTGCTTCGCGAATCACTTTCACGCCATTGCCATCAGGCAGCCCAAGGTCGGACACTAAAATATCTGGCTGATGTTTGCCCAGCGCTTCAATGGCTTCTTGGCAGGTTGCCACGGCATCGACAAGCCTAAGCTCAGGATGAATTTTGATTGCCGCAGATAAATGCTCGCGCGCAGGCTTTTCATCTTCAAGCAGCAAGGCGTAATGAAGCTTGGGCAGTTGCATCAGGTTTTATTTTCTGCCGTCGTATATTCAGGGTCAAAGCGTTGGTTCAGGTAGGCCACAATATCACTGGATTCATACATCCAAGTGGTTTCCGCGCCTTCATCCATACGCAAACAGGGCACTTTAATCGCGCCACCTTCTTTTTCTAAAGCCTCTCTATGCTCTCCGCCACGCTCTTGGGCATCGCGATATTCCATGGGCAAGTTCAAGCGGCGAATGGTGCGGCGCACTTTGATGCAAAAAGGGCAGGCAAAATATTGATAAAGCGACATATTTTCTACGATACTGTTCACTTTCTCTTGTTCTTCTGGCGTGCGTTTGACCTTGGCGGGTGTGGTGATAAAGCTGATTAAAGCTATCAGCCGACCAACACCTTCGCGAAACATTTTAAGTAGTATTGCTTTCATATTTTTCTTCTCAACCTCACCCCAGACCGCGCTACATTAACCACAACATATCAGACCAACAAGTAAGAATATGCAAGTTTGCACGACAAATGTTGTGATGATTGACACTTGGACAGGTTTTTGTAAAATCACTAGCCCTTCAAAGTTGGTTACACAGGAGATAGAAATGGCCTCAAAGCAAGACATTGCATGTTTTTCACCCGGTTTAGCAGGTATTCCTGTTGCTGAGTCTGGGGTGTCAACCATTGATGGCCAACAAGGTGTTTTAGCTTATCGCGGCATTGATATTGAAGAATTGGCTGAAAAATCATCTTATGAAGAAACTGCATTTTTATTGATTTATGGCGAATTGCCCACGGTAGATGAGCTTGCCAAATTTGATGCAGATTTGCGCTATCATCGCACCATCAAATTTAGTATTCGGGATATGATGAAATGTTTCCCAGAATCGGCGCACCCCATGGATGCCTTGCAAGCTTGTGTTGCTGTGTTGGGTATGTATTACCCTATGGAAACAGGGCTGAATCAACATTTGAATGAAGATCAAATCCGCGATGTGTATGTACGCTTGATTGCCAAACTACCCACCATTGTGGCTGCGCATTCGCGTATGCGCAAAGGGGATGACCCCATCCCTCCACGTAAAGATTTATCCCATGCTGCCAACTTCTTGTATATGTTAACAGGCAATGAGCCTAGCCCATTGGCAGAGCGGATTATGGATGTGGCATTGATTGTGCACGCTGAGCACACAATGAATGCCAGTACATTCTCCACCATGGTGGTCGCATCATCACAAGCTGACCCTTATTCTTCGATTAGTGCTGCTGTGGGCTCGCTTTCTGGCGCATTGCATGGTGGAGCCAATGAAGATGTGCTGCATATGTTGGATGAAATTGGCACATTGGAAAATGCTGAGGCATACTTACAAGATAAGCTTAAAAACAAAAAGAAAATTGCAGGGTTAGGGCATAGAATTTATAAAACCAAAGACCCCAGAGCGACATTGCTGCAAAAACTATATGTGGATTTGGCAAAGGAAATGGGCGAAGACCCGACCTATGAAATCGCACGGTATATCGAACAGTTCTCTAAGGAAACATTGGGTAAGAAAGGCGTTTGCCCCAATGTGGATTTTTATTCGGGTATTGTTTATCGCAAGCTTGGCATTGAGACAGATTTGTTTACCCCGATTTTCGCTGTATCGCGTGTTGCAGGTTGGTTAGCCCATTGGCGCGAACAACTATCTGATGGCCGTATTTATCGACCTATGCAAATCTACAATGGTCAAAGCAATCAAGCATATGTGCCTATTGCTGAACGGGACTAAGTAAACGTAATTTCCCCGCACTTATTTGAATAAGTTTGTCATCCAAGTCTTGAATATCGGTGATGGGCACGTCAAATGTATAGGTGATTTGCTCGGTGTATTCGCTTTGCTGAATATCGATATGCATGCTTTCTAGCAAATGTTTGAGCTTATTCTCTAGGTCATAACTGAAATTCATGGTAAAGGTTTTGCAGGCTGTCAGCATTTGCAATTCTAACTTATCCATGGCTAGGCTAGCTGAGCTAGAATAAGCGCGAACAAGCCCGCCAGCGCCAAGCTTGATGCCGCCAAAATAACGCACTACCACCAATGCAATCTCGCCCACATGTTTATGCTGCAATACATTGAGAATCGGTTTGCCCGCTGTGCCTTGAGGCTCGCCATCATCACTGAAACCTATGGCAGTTGTGGCGGTAGGGTGACCTGCAATATATGCCCAGCAATGATGCCTAGCATCGGGATATTGCGCTTTGATGCTTTCGATAAAGGCTTTGGCTTGGGTTTTGTCTTCAGCCCTTTGAATATGTGTAATGAAACGACTTTTTTGGATAACCTGCTCATACTCAAGTGGGGCAGAAGGTACTTGATAGTTCACAACAGTTTTCGATGTTGCAATACAGGCATGCGCCGCTTTAAATCATTTAAAAAACGTTGGTCTAAGCTTGCGCTGATGATGCCTTCACCACTATTTAACTCAGCCATTGTTTCACCCCATGGGTTGATGATGCAGCTATGCCCGTAAGTTTTTCGCCCATCAGCATGTTTGCCCGATTGGGCTGCCGCAAGCACATAAGCTTGATTTTCTATGGCTCTGGCTTTGAGCAGAATACCCCAGTGCGCTTTGCCCGTAGGTACAGTAAAAGCCGCAGGTACAGTGAAGATATTGCAACCCTGAGTACTGTAGTTACGATACAACTCAGGAAAACGTAAGTCATAACAAATGGATAAACCTACTTTCCACATTGGGGTGATTTCAAAGGCGCTGGGCTTTTCGCCTGCGGAAATCGTTGCGGATTCCTGCCAAGATTCAGAGCCTAAATCCACATCAAATAAATGCATTTTATCATAGCTGGTTACCTGCGAACCATCAGGCGCAAATACAGGGCAATGATTGAAGTATCGTTGTGGTTGTTGCTTATTCTCAATCAGCATTGAGCCCGCAATCAGCCAGCATTGCTGCTCTTTGGCAAGCGTGCTGAAAAAGCTCAGGATATGTTGCACGGTTTTTTCTTGGGCAGCTTGTTGTTTTAGCTTTGCATCGTTGCTTAATAACGTTGCATTTTCAGGCAACAGCAACACATCTATAGGTTTGTTATGCGAAGCCAGGATAGCTGTAATCTTTTCAAGATTGTCTTCAACATGTTCGCCGCTGCAAAGCTGCATACAGGCAGCAGTGATGTTATTCGTTGCTGACACTGTTGTCTTGCGCTTCTTGTTCTGCCTTTGCTTCTTGTTCAGCTTTGATCTTGTCTTGGTTAAATGCAGGGTTGGCTACGGCACTAATCTGGCCAGGGTGATATTCTTTGCTATCAATGCTTGGCGCAGTATCGGTATAGGTGACGTCGCCAAATTCATTGATGATTTTATAAAGTTCTGCATGAGCTGCCAGCGGCAAACTCAAGGCTAAACATAAGCATATAGATTTAAGCATATCTTCCTACCTCTAAATATTGCCCCATATTGGCTTGGTCATCCAATACGGGTTTGAGTTTGTTAGCGCAGGCTGACATGATGGTCATCATGCCTGGCCCATGCCCTGCAAGCGGTGAATCTGAATGAATCACCATGCCAATGGTCACCGCACCTCGCCGGAATGTTCGCCCATAATTGTTGTCATGGTCAAGTACGGCAACAAAATCACCAAATCTAAGTTTATCCAGCCCATGTTCTTTGACCATATCCTCATCATGGCAAAGAATATCATAATCACCTGTGGTGACCGACAGTGCGCCAATGCCTGAACCCATAGCATAGTTGGGAACAATCACATTGACAGGCACTTCAATTTGTCCATCTCCGTTTTCTGTTAGCCCCATTTTTTCTAATAAATCAGGGTCGATATTATAAATAAATATATCGTCATGGTCAGTGAATTTCAGCCCTTGCCCGAAACCGCGAATCATAAATTTATCATCGCAGGTGAGCTTATCCAAAGTGCTATCGGGGAAATCAATCATCAAATGATTGACCCCACCATGATGCCCAATCACCGTACCAATCTCACCCTTAGCTTCGCCAGAAATCACACGCGCTTGATTGCCGCAGCAAGCATGAAATTGATAACCATCTTCCGATTTACGGTTTTTATGGCTGAGCGTGGTTGAAACGCCGGGTTCGATATGTTCACCAGCCCAACCAAATACGGAATCACCCACTTTGACGTTGTATGTGATACCACCAGTTGAAGGCCAAGAAAAGACTTCGCCCTGACTGCCTACCTCAAAAGGCGCCCACATTTGCGCAGGGGATACCCCGCCTTGTACGCCAGTCATCACCAATTGATTACGATTTGTTTTTAAGCTCATGTTATTTTCCTTTTAACTATCGGTATCAGTTTTTATGTTTTTTTGATTCAATGTGTAGGCTTCAAATGCTTTGAGCAACATATCAGGGGTATAAACTGGGTACTGACTGGCTTTATAATCTTTAATATTGCGAGTAACTAAGGCATCCACAACACAATATTCACCTGAAAAATACTGTACAGCATCTTCAAAATCTTTAAAATCTGAATGTATTGCCAAGCCAAGCACCACCGCATTGACATCTGCAATGTTAAACATAGACAACAATTTATGCACTGCAAGAGAAGCTTGTTTCTGTCCTAGTGCTTTACACAATAAATAATCCAGTGTCGTAATGGTTGTGGCGCACAGATAACCTTCAATCTTTTTTTGCTCCACCAGACCGACAAGTTGAGCCGATTTGCCAATAAAAGGTTCTCTATTTAATAAAACATCCAAGATGATATTGGTATCCAACAAAACTTTCAAAGGTATTTGTTCTCTAGGTGTTGTTTGTAATCGTTTTCATCCATATCAGTTTTATTCAATACGCCAACCAGTGATTGTGTGATTGGTGGTAGAGTAGGTTGAGTTTCTTGCATGGTTAATACCTGAAAGTAATCAGATACAACTTGTGAAAGGGATTTATGATGTGTTTTTGCGTATACTTTTGCTTGTTTGATAACACTTTCCTCAAGCCTAAGTGTGAGTTTGGATTGCATAAAACACCTCTTGACGTATAAAATATAACGAAATATACGTCAGGCAATAAAGAGTGTCAACGCATCAAAAGCTGTGCCACTACGATAAACATAACCTGTGGAAGGAATCATGGCTGCGTAAGCATCGGCTACAAAAAAGAAGCTCAGTAATAGCAATAAGACAATATGAGTTTGGAGCCTCCCCATCACCTTTTGATTTGGAGAATGATAATGATTCGCTCTTGGCATAAACCACACCTTAGACCCTTAAAACAACTATTTCACCCAAAAAAAGAAGCTTCTAAGCACTTATTTACACTAAAAATAGACCTTAAATCATTATATATTAATCACTTAGCTTGGTGCGACCCCGTCACTGATCTAAGCATTTATTTACACTAAAAATAGACCTTAAATCATTATATATTAATCACTTAGCTTGGTGCGACCCCGTCACTCGATACATTACTATTGTATTCGCTTACTGCGGTCATATTGAAGGTTGCGGGAGCCGT
>JALUHL010000227.1 GCA_027053695.1 Ghiorsea sp. | reverse complement strand
GCTGAATCGTTGTGATGCGATAGACTTTTCCATCACCACAAGCTACATCCAAACCCAGCTTAACATCAAGCACTGTACCTACCTCTTGCTGGTGGGTTTGCGGCAACACTTCACCTGCAATCACCTTTAATGCCTTACCCTGATATGCCGTGCGCACCCCGGGTTTAGGCGTAAAGCAGCGCACTAATCTTTCAATATAATCTGCATCCAAAGCCCAGTTGACCACCCGTTCTTCATTGGTGATTTTCTTAGCATACGTTACACCCGCCTCGTCTTGCGGCGTGGGCTGTAGTTCACCTGAAGCAATCTTAGGCAAGCTTTCCATCAAAGCTTGTGCGCCCAAAGTTTCTAGCTCTGCCCATAAGGAATGGCCCGTGCTTTCAGACGTAATCGGCATACGTTTTTCAAGGTATATGCCACCTGTATCCAAGCCTTCTTCCATCTGCATAATACATACGCCCGTTTCACTATCACCAGCCAACAAAGCGCGTTCAATAGGCGCTGCACCACGCCAACGCGGCAGCAATGATGCATGCACATTGATGGGCGCGACTTTAGGCGCTTCAAGCCAAGACACTGGCAAAATCATGCCAAATGCCACCACCACCAATACATCACAATCTTTTTCTTTCAGCCATTGCAGTGCTTCATCATTATCACGTATTTTTTCAGGTGTAATCACATCAATATCGGCTGCAAGCGCTGCTTTTTTTACAGGGGATGGTGTAAGTCTCATGCCGCGCCCTGATTTACGGTCAGGCTGGGATACCACGCCCACCACATCTACATCATGAGCTGCCATCAAAGCGTCAAGGCAGCCCACAGAAAATGCAGGTGTACCTGCAAATACAACTTTAATGCTTTGGCTCACGATAAATACTTTTTCTTCAATTTTTTGATAATCATACGGCGTTTGAGTGGTGAAAAATAATCGATAAACACTTTACCATCCAAGTGGTCAAACTCATGCTGCAAAGCGACTGCTTGAAAGCCATCAAAGTCTTCTTCGTGTTTCTTGCCATCCAAATCATACCAACGCAGACGCACAGCATTCGGGCGCTCAACATCACCATAGATTTCAGGCAAAGACAAACAACCTTCTTCCGTGATTTCTGTTTCTTCACTTTTCCAAATAAATTCAGGGTTTATCCACACTTGATGATGCTTTTCAGCACCTTCACTTTTCCAATCCACATCGGTAACTGCTACTCTCAAAGACACGCCAACTTGCGGTGCAGCAAGCCCTACGCCCGGCGCATCATACATGGTGTCTAACATATCTTGCACCAGTTCTTTAAGGGCAGGGTCATTAAAGATTTTCACAGGTTTTGCCACCTGCTTCAAACAATCTTCGGGATATACCAATATTCGTTTTATAGCCATGGATGATTCAATCCTCTTTTATCGGTGTTAACAAATGCAAAGCTTGGTCTAAGCCTCCATCGCTCAAGGCATAAGGCGCAAGCTCGCGCACTTTGGGTTTGGCATGAAATGCAATGCCTAAACCTGCCGCGTTTAACATGGGCAAATCATTTGCCCCATCGCCCAAAGCCACGGATGCCGCCAAATCAATGCCCCAGTCTCCGCTTTGCTGTTTTAATAACGCTTGCTTGACATTGGCATCGACAATATCGCCAAGCACACGCCCTGTAAGCTTGCCATCCACGATTTCAAGTGTATTGGCGGCGACAAAGTCAAGGCTTAAGCGTTCTTTTAATAAAGCTGTGAAATAAGTAAAGCCACCTGAAACAAGCCCAACCTTCCAGCCTGCATCATGCACGGTTGCAATCAACCTTTCCGCACCCTGTGTTAAGCGAATACGCTCATCATAGACTTGTTTGAGCACCGATTCATCCAAACCTGCCAATAATTTTACCCGCGCAACCAATGATTCCGAGAAATCCAATTCACCTTCCATCGCTCGCTGGGTAATGCTTGCGATTTCATCTTTGATGCCCAAGAAGTCTGCAATTTCATCAATACATTCGCACTGAATCAATGTGCTATCCATATCCATAAACAATATGCCTGCTTGCTCCAAGCTAGGCGTAGGGATTGCATCAACAAATGCAATATCAATGCCAACTTCTTCCGACAGTTTGCGAAATTGTTTGCTTAAAAACTTGCCACTTGAGCCTTGCGCATAAATCCCAAGCTTCCATCCACCTGAAACTTGCGCAGCACTCACCACGTCAAGCTTTGCATCTGCAAGTGCGGCTGCCACTTTCGCATAGCTTTCATCATGGGATGTTTGCGATAAATACAACTGCAAGTTTGCAGCATGTTCGCAGCATTCGGATACATAAGACTTCAACATAAGCCGTAGCTTATAAAAATATAAAAAGATTGCATCAATTCACTTTTACACCAAAAAGCTTGAACCGCAGAGGTCGCAGAGTTACGCAGAGGAATATGAATGAACCACGAAGTACACGAAGGGATAAATAAAGTGGATTCCCGCCTACGCGGGAATGACGAGTTTTCCCCTGTTATAGCTGCGCCGAAGTAAAAGGTGGAAGAAGGGAATAAAGCAAAACACGTGCTTTGTTTTGCGCCCGACCTCCAGCTTTTGCAGAGGAAATACGCAGCTATTTAGGGTATTTTCTTTGCTTCGTTTCTTTGATAACAAAGAAATGAAGATAAAAGCCAACCGCAGAGGTCGCAGAGTTACGCAGAGAAAAACAAAATGTTGTTAGGTGTTTGTTCTTGAATGTAGCTATAGTTTAATAAAGATGAGTTAGCATGAGGTTTGTATCAAGCATGGAAAGGAAGGGGTTATAAAACTCTGCGTAACTCTTCGCACTCTGCGGTTCAAATAATTGCCTTATACCTTCATCACACATACGCTTGCAGCCATGAAAGCTTACGCACTCAAACGTCTGATAGGCATGATCCCCCTACTCTTGGGCATCACCATCATATCCTTTGGCATGATGCACCTTGCCCCCGGCGAACCATCCGTAGTCGGTCAAGCTTTCGACCCCAAAGTCTCCGCCCAAGATATTGAGCGCCTACGCTCATTTTATGGCCTAGACCAACCTTTGTATGTTCAGTATTTTGACTGGTTAAGCAGGCTTGCCACTCTTGATTTTGGTAACTCTTTTTCGGCAGATAGCCGCCCTGTGCTGGATAAAATTGCTGAACGATTGCCTGTCACCCTTTGGATCAATGTGCTGGCTATGGCATTGATTCTTATTGTTGCCATTCCCATTGGCATTGTCTCTGCCGTGCGCAAAGATTCGTGGATAGACCGCAGCTTAACCGTATTCGTATTCTTAGCTTTTGCCATTCCATCCTTTTGGCTGGGGCTTTTGTTGATGATGGCTTTAGGCGTAAATATGCAGTTTCTCCCCATCTCAGGCATACATGAGTATGGCTGGCAGCAATTAAGCTGGCTTGAGCAGCAGCTAGACCTCTTAAAACATCTTATTTTACCCGTATTTGTCTCCGCTATCGGTGGGCTTGCAGGCATGTCTAGATTTATGCGTACAGGCATGTTGGATGTGATTCGCAGCGAATATATCACCACAGCTAGGGCTATGGGCGTATCTGAAACAGCCATCAACTACCGCTTAGCTCTGAAAAACGCACTTTTACCCATGATTACGCTTTTGGGTTTATCCATTCCGGGGCTGATTGGTGGTTCAGTGATTGTGGAGCAGTTATTTTCTATTCCTGGCATGGGCTTATTGTTCTTTGAAGCTGTGCTTTCAAGGGATTATCCCCTTGTCATGGGTATTACCGTCATCGGTGCAATCTTAACCCTACTCGGCAACCTTATCGCAGATTTAGCATACGCATGGGCTGACCCACGTATTCGACAGTAACTCCTTATTTCCTTATGTATTACAGCGCAGCTTTATAAATATTTATTTATCTGCTATAATTCATCATCATGGGTCAAAGAAAAAGAACTCGATACCTAAAAGTTGTTGATGAAAGCTACACTATTCCACAAAAGAAAGGGGGTGGAGCGATTAAAATCGAAGCTTGGCAAGATAGTAGTGGTAAGGTTGTGAAATACAGTATCGCATACATCAATCACAGCTTATTCCAAGGCGATAATGGTCGAGTGATTGGTTATGATAATGCCCATGATTATCACCATAAACACTATCTTGGTGAAATTTCACCCGTTGATGATTTCACCAGCTATGAAGATTTAGTGAAGCAATTTGAGCAGGAGATTAAGGAGTATATCCAATGAGTATTGAAATCAAAGCAGGTACACTTTCTGATTTCTTTGCATCAGCCAAAGAAACTGCAAAAGAAATAGATAGTGGCATAGCTATCACACCCAAAAACACCATATGGGTAGATGCCAAAGACTTGATGCTTTTGCTCAAGCCTGAGCGCACGAATCTGGTGAAGTATTTAAGGAAAGAAAAAACAGCTATTTTTTCTCACTTGGCAAAAGCCTTAAACCGAAGCCCTATCAGCTTAAACAATGATTTAAAGATTTTGTCCAAGTATGATTTGGTGACCATCACCAAAGAAACCAACCCTGGTCACGGTGTATGCAAGGTTATCACCTCCAACTTGGATGATAAAATTGAGTTTAGGGTAGAAGTGTAAATGCAAGCCAGCCTGTTCGGCAACCTTATCGCAGATTTAGCATACGCATGGGCTGACCCGCGCATTCGGCAATAAGGAAATGACAACTACAACATACACAGACCCAAACACGCTTACTATGTATGTTGATTCTAATATCTTTAGGTATGTCGCATCTGGGGAATTAGAAATCATTACAGTTGGCTCAGTCAGATTCGCGTACTCAGATGTACACTTTGATGAAATAATCCGAAGTGGGAATACCGATATGTTAAAAGGTATTGAAGCTCTAAAAGCTGTTCCTCTAGTCACTAATGAACATGGGGAATATGACATTGACCATATTGGTGTTTGCTTGGAATATGAAGATCCATATGAAAATTTTGCGCGATATCAGGAATCTACCCCACCCGATGATGAGGGTCAGCAGGGTTTCAATGAACTGCTGTTAAGACTTCTAGGGGCAGACAACTTTGAAGAACTTAGTAAAATACCAAATTCTTTGACCACGATTGCTAGAGATGCCAAAAGGTATGAATACCCAAATGCAGATGAATTAGCTGAAAAAGCTATTAATGTAGCTGAAGATTTTGAGAGTTTCATTGAAAAAGATTTGTCACAAAAGCGACCTTTGACAAAAACAAGACGCGAGTTTGGTTTTCCATATGGTTTAAGCAATGAAGATAACCCGATTGATGTTATTTGGGATAGTTTAAAAGAAAAGGTAGAAGGTAAAGTGACGAAAGAACAGTTCTTTGGCTTTGAATCTATTCCTGGAGTAGAAGTCGAACTTAGTAGAATTGGCAGTGTTGCAGGCTGCCACCTAGTCCTAAACATGATGGGCTTTCATCCAGACAAGGGGCTTCCCAAGCATAATAAAATTGGAAACATACTTTCCGATGGGCGACACCTAGGCTATGCATCTTTATGCGGGGGATTTTTGACTTCAGATTACCGTCTATATAAGAAGGCTGACGCTATATTTAAATATAGAAAATTTGTAGCTAAGGCAACTCATGTTCCATACAAAAAGGAAGGAATGATTGCTACAATAATTCAACCTAGTTCATTAAAAAAATACAGCCTTAAAGAAAATGCTAACAATTAAATTTCACTAAGAACTTATCATGCCAATGGCTTAATAAAATAAGCCCTGTGATTGCGCCGAGCAGTGCAAAACCCATATCCGATTGGGTGTCCCACGCATAACCTTGTGTACCTAAAAAGGCTTCAGCGCCTTCCCCCGTGCTTATCGCCACCCACCATTCGATAAGTTCATAGAACGCGCTGAATGCCAAACAAAAGCAGACAATAAAGAAGTTTCGCCAAGCAGGAAATGGAATAATACCTTTGCGAATCACAATCTCTCTTGCCACCATCACAGGCACAAAACCTTGGGCAAAATGCCCGACTTTATCGTAGTTGTTGCGCTGCCAATCCATCACCTCTGCCAACCAGTCAAACAGTGGCACTTCGGCATAGGTATAGTGCCCGCCGACCATGAGGATAACGCAGTGAACAAGAATAAGGGTATATACCAACGGCGTAAGCGGAAAGGTTTTGTATGTCCACGCCATCACCACAAAACCAATCAAAGCAGGCACAACCTCTAAAAACCAAGTGAAATAATCTTTGGGATAAATGCCTGACCAAATCAGCACAGTAAAAAAAATGAATAACCAGATATTTCGTAACATCAGCTAACCATGCCCAACTTGCCTGCGCCGCACAAGCAACATCAAAATAAAGAGCAAACCTAAGAACCCCGTAAGCGCAGGAAAAATCACGGTGGTGATAGAATAATGCATGAGGGCAGCGATAGACACAGCATTGCGCGTGGTCATCAGCACATAAAAGCCAAGCTGCTCATCAAAAGGTTTGTGATATGACTTGCGAAAGGTTGAGCCAAAGCCCAAAGCATCAATGCTGGTAAGAATCACCACCGTCCATAATGGGTCATCATGGATATACCATAAAGGCAAAGCGCATAAAGCGAGCATAAAGAATATCCAATCGGTTGGGGTAATCTGAATATCGGCCTTTTTCTGATAGGCAAGCCAT
>JALUHL010000226.1 GCA_027053695.1 Ghiorsea sp. | reverse complement strand
TCCAAGATTGAGGCAGGCAAGCAAACCATAGAAATCAAACCCTTTGATTTACATATGCTTATTAGCTCAACATTACAAACTTTTATGCCGCAAGCTGCCAAGAAGAACCTTACACTGACTTCCCATGTGGATGCAGATGTGAAGTTCCAGCTGTGCGGTGATGAGCTGCATATTCGACAAATACTCATCAACTTTATCAGCAATGCCTTAAAGTTCACTGAAAAAGGTAGCATTAAAGTGCTTGTGGAGCGCATGGACAAATCAACGCCTTCAAAAACATGGCTTCGCTTTCGCGTGATAGATACGGGTATTGGGCTTTCAGAACAAGCACAACGCAAGATATTTGATAGCTTTACCCAAGCCGATGTCTCCACCACTCGCCAATACGGTGGCACTGGCCTTGGTACAACCATTTCCAAAGAATTGATTGAGCTTATGGGCGGTGAGATTGGGCTGACCAGTAAGGAAGGTGAAGGCTCGGAGTTTTGGTTTACTCTCCCTTTTGAATGCCCTGAGTCTTGCTCCAAAGAAAGCATTGCCAAGCGAACAGATTTTGCCGATGCACGAATCCTCACCTTACTACCCCAGAATAAAATAGAGCAATTTTTATCCCCCATGCAACGCTGGGGGCAGGATGTGCAAACATGTGATAATGTGCTCGATGTGTTGACGCTTTTATCTGGCTCCCATGCTGTGCAAACACCTTTTCATATTGCCATTGTGGATCAAGAGATGCTAGGCATGCCTGCTGAAGAATTCATAGTGCGTGTGCGTAAAAAGGGCTTAAATGATATTGCCTTTGTCTTGGTGGGTGAGTGCTTGGATAAAATTTCTGCTGAAATTTTCATTGAACAAGGCTTTGCTGAAGTGCTTTGCTATCCACTCAATGAATCCTTGCTCTTTAATGCCATACATGAAATTTGTGTGGGCAAATCTTTGCATCAAGATATCCCATCCATCGCCAAGCAACAAAAGCAAGAGCAGCATCTTGGGCTCAATATTCTCGTTGCTGAAGATAATGAGGTGAATCAAATTGTGATTCGTGAATTTTTAGAGCGCATGAATCATCATGTCACCATGGTGGATGATGGTGAACAAGCGCTCGATGCTTTAGAGCAAGAGAACCATACTTTTGATTTAGCTCTGTTGGATGTGAACATGCCTCATATATCTGGCTTGGATGTGGTTAAGGCTTATCGCTTTTTAGAAGTTGGGGAGCATTTGCCCATGATTATTCTTTCGGCTGATGCGATGTCTGGAAATATAGACGAATGCTTAGCTGCTGGTGCCGATGCTTATCTCACCAAACCCATTGAGCATCAAAATCTAGCGCAAGCCATTGATAAATTGATACCCACCAAGCAACAACCAACCCCTGCCAATATTATACCCTTCCAACAACCTCAACAGCACACTTGGCAATATATTGATATAGCACCTCTGGATAAACTAAGCGGCATGACCAAAAAGGAAAAGTTTGTCGAGGGCTTGGTTGAAAAATTTATGACTGCCACAGATGAAAAAGTATCCGCATTAACCTTTGCTGCGCAACACCAAGATAAAAAAGATTATATGAACATTATCCACACCCTTAAAGGCTCCGCAGGCATGATGGGCGCTACAGCTATCCAACAAACATGTGATGACATTGAGGCCATCGCTGAACATGCAGATATAAAAGCCTTGCAAGCAAACATTGAACCACTACATGAGGTGGTAGAAGCAACTAAGCAAGAACTTATGCGCTACATCCAACAACGTAGCGCATAAGCAAAGGGAAGTATTCCTGACTTAATGGTTAAGTAACGCCGACTGTCTTTTAACCAATCGCTCCATCATCCTTAAATCTTTATCTTCAAGGTTCATTGCTGTTTCAGCCCATATTTTTGCCCCATCAATTAATTCATCTAGGGTTACAGGGTTATTAAGATTTTTTACCTTCCTAAAACCTAACCTTCCATTTCTTTGACGGTTTTCTTTTTTTATGTAGTTATACACAGCTTGCTCTCCCTCACCATCCTCAACAAGAATATTAACTACACCCAAATCATATAATTCTTGTGCCGTGTATAATTTCCCGCTGAGAACCATTTCTTCAGCCAAAGCAGACCCAACTTTTCTATATAAAAAGCTATAAGCTCCAGCGCCAGGAAAAAGGTTAAATAGAATGTCAGGAAGTCCCATCTTTGAACTTTTTTCGGCTATAATTATTTCATTTGCAAGCACACCTTCAAAACCGCCACCTAACGCATCCCCTTGAACTAATGCAATACTTGTTATTTCCTTTTCTAAACCTCTATGAATACGATACATAGCTTTGATACATGCAATATCATATTTCAATAAAGTTTCTTTATCCTTTTCACGAATAAGTTGTATAAACAAATTCAAGTCTCCTCCCAAGTTGAATACACCAGGAACCTTTGATGACATAACCATATATTTTAATTTGCAATCACAAGGCGTTTCTTTTGTTATTTGATCAAACCATACTTGCGCTTCATCAATAAGATCCCTCGTTAAACACGGCCTTGGATGTGCATTCATTCTGTACCACGCCAATGCATGCTCTTCCTCATATGTAATATCCAACGACGAAAATTTTTCCTCTCTATTAATTTGTTGTTCTATTTTTCTTTTTAGCTGCATTATATGCCCCTTTTCCCTTTATTTTTTATGGCTTTGCCATCACTTGAGCGTTCACTTGGCTAGAAAAGGTGTCAATGCTTTAGGGATTTAGGCTGTGCTAATTTTTGTACACTTGTAGCCATGCTTTTTCATCGTTATGTTATCAGACTAATATCATCAAGGGATACTACATATAGTATGAGAGCATCGAAGTGGCAACAACATATGACGTTTCAGCTGCCAAACGCACCTACGGGTGCTGTGTGGATTCATGCCTGCTCCATGGGCGAGGTAAGCTCTGTTTCTGCATTGATTCATCGATTACTTGAGAAAAATAAGGTAGTGCATCTCACTGTGGTCACCCGTACTGGTTTTGCCCATGCAAGTCGATTATTCGGTGATAACATTAGCATCAGTTGGCTGCCTTGGGACTTACCTTTTTTGATGGCTCGCTTTATCAAACATTTAAGCCCCAGCATGCTCCTTTTGAATGAAACTGAATTTTGGCCAGGCATGCTTAAGGCATGTAAGAAACAAGGCATTCCTATTGTCGGCATCAATACCCGCATATCCGACCGCTCTTTCCCCAAATATTATAAAACCAGAAAGCTCTGGGCACGTTGGCTGAGCGTTGTATCTTTATTCCTTGCACAAAGTGATATAGATGCAGAACGCTTAGAAGCTATGGGCGTGGATAAACAAAATATAAAAACAGTTGGCAACCTCAAGTTTGCCGTCAGCCCACCTGATGTTGATGCAGCCCAAGTCCGACAAATGATTGACCCTACGGCTAAACGCCCTATTTTAATTATTGCCAGCACCCATGAAGATGAAGAAGCACAAGTCTTAAGTCTGCTACCTGTATGGAAACAGCAACAACCAAACTTATTAACACTTATTGTCCCTAGACACCCTGAACGTTTTACAGATGTTGCTAAATTGCTCAGTGAGCAAGGCTTGAGTTATACTCGTTATGCTCAGGAACGAACAGGGCAGGAAGATGTTGTGCTCATTGATGCTATGGGTATATTAACATCACTTTACACCATCGCTGATGTGGTGTTTATTGGCGGGAGTTTAGTCGATATTGGTGGGCATAACCCATTGGAAGCTGCGGTATGTGGCAGAGGCGTATTATCTGGTAAGCATGTGCAAAATTTCAAAACTATTTACCAAGATATGCAGCAGCATGGCGCAGCTATCATTGTGCAAAACAACAAAGAATTGGCTCAAGCTATCAGCCGTCTATTAGAGAAGCCTGTTGAACTGAAGCAACTTCATGGGCAAGCTGCATTATTTATGCACGCGCAAGACCAAGTGCTTGAACGGATGTGGGAAAGAATCGAACCCTACCTTGAATCTTGAGTCACTACGCTCGATACAATACCCCAGAAAACACATCATGGCTCTGCGCTTCATCCATACTGCCTTCAAGCCTTGGATAAGCCTGCTGCTGCGCACTTAACCAATCATCAAAGGCTTGCTTTAATGCGTGATAATTAGCTTTATCTTGAACATGTAGGGTTACTTTGAATGGCTTCCCTTCACCCCCCGCCAAGGAAAATAATAACACGCCCAAATGCGCTAAATCTAAACGCCCATGCAACATAAACTCATCTTTTCCCACCTCTGCCTGAACAAAGCCTTGGGGCTGATGCTCAGCATCCAACAATAATACTCGCTGCTCCTGTTGTTCTGTGAGAAAAGGGATAAGCTCTAAGGGCAACTTTTGCCAATCCTGCTTAAGCGTATGCTCTGTTATAGTGGGTTTATCCGCCAAAGCTTCCTGCTGATGATTGAATAAGTTGGTAATCAATGCTGTGGCTTGTTGCTCAGAGAGCAAACGAAACTGACCTGGTTTTTCTCTTTGCAGCAGTTGTAGCCAAACCTTGCCCATAGGCACATTGGGAGGCACTTCCACCCGCACACGATAATTCGCCAACATCAACATCGCACCTGCACCATCTGAGACTGGTGCTAATCTGCCTGCCAACAAGCTTCCATTGGGCCATGGTAATAATGTGCCGCCTTCTGAACGGTTGGCCTGCATCAGCACAGGCAAACTCACATTCAGAAAGCTGCTCATATTAAGCTTGTGCTTTTTGCAGCAGCAACATCAGTTTGACCTGCGCAATAGGCAAACCAAGCTTTTGAGAAATTCCTTTTAAATCCAAGCCTTTCTGGTGCAGGTAACGAATCTTTGTCGCAGCATCTGCATCTTTAACCTGCCTTCTTGCCACCTTAGTGTGGCTTGACTTCTTCTGGGTTTGAGTACGCTTTTGGATATGCACTTTATTTTGGATATGGATTTTATCCTGCTTGGATATGTTTTTTTGTATGGCTTCGACCATAGCCTTGCTTGATGCGTGATGTTGCTCACGCTCAGCTACTTCATCCTCTCGCCTTGTTTCTTTTCCCGCATCTCTTTCTTGCATAACATGCTCCAACAATAAACTGGCTTGTTGCAAATCTGCTGCGGCTTGCTGTAGCATCACCTCTACTTTTTTACGCTGCCCAGCCTGCTGAAACCACATCACCCATAAACCTAGAATGGCGCATACCAATGCCCCATCGAATATTAAGTTGATATCCATTTGATTCACCCATGCCATCATTACGCTCTCCTTTTACGCACTGTAGTTTGCCCATCAGCGGATAAGCTTAAGTGACTTCTTAAACGCATCACCATTTGACTGTGCACCTGCGAAACCCGCGATTCAGTTAATCCCAAAACCAAGGCAACCTCTTTCATATTTAACTCTTCATAATAATACAAACTCAATAATACAGCTTCTTTTTTGGGTAATATTTCAATGGCTTGGGCTAACTTTTCCACAAATTGACCCATGGCTGTTTGATGCTCGGGCATCAGGGAAGCATCACCTGCAATAATGTCTAGCACATGCAGCTCATCGTCACTGCTGTTTACAGTGGGCAAATCATCAAAATAGACCACCGACATAGACCGTACTTGATCTAATTTTTGTCTATATGTTTCCAAATCCATCTCTAGAAACTCGGCAATTTCACTTTCTTCGGCAGGCCTGCCAAAGCGTTGCTCAAGCTCTTGAAATGCGCCTTGCAAAGATTTTGAGGTATCCCTTAAACCTCTGGGCATCCAATCAAAAGCTCTCAAATAATCAATCATTGCTCCACGAACCCGATAGGCTGCAAAGGTTTTAAACAATACATCCTTACTGGTATCAAAGCGCTGCGCACCATCCAGAAGGCCAAGCACACCAGCATCAATCATATCATCCAACTCAATGGATGCAGGTGTTCGCCGCATCAATTGGTCCGCATGATACTTAATCATGGGCAAATATTCCTTGAGCAAAGCCTCAGGATCTTGCAATGATGCGTGGGCATCATAAGAAGCTAGGCTCATGGATGATGCCCTTGATGATAATCTTGCGTATGTTGTTGTTTGGATTCAAAGCTTGGTAAAATAAGATTTAACCACGACAATAAAAAGCCAATCCAAGCGCCACCAATACCAAGGATAAACATCCGATAAAGCGTATCCGCTAAAGCCAAATCTTTAACCATGCATACGGCAAATGCTAAACAAGCTCCTACCCATGCACCCGTTACTGCTGAATGATATATATTCATAACCAAACTCCTTATATCTTAAGTTTAAGCTTGCAAACCTTCATTTAAACTGTGTTCCCAAAAAAATTGTAAGCCACCATTCCTATGGATATCCCTTGGGCGAGATAAAACATTATCCAACACCTTATCCAAAGCTTGGCGTGTTGGCGGCGAGTCATGCGCTTGCAATAAAGCTTGCTTCTGAATGCTTTGCCGCACCGCTTTGGCATAGGGAAGTTGCCCAACATAATCCAAATGAACATCAAGGTATCGGTCAGCAACAGCCACCAAACGGCGGAAAGTCACTTGAGCATCAAAAGCCTCAGCCTGATTGACCACCACCATAAATCGTTTCACACCACGCTGCCTTGATAATACTTTAATCAGCGCATAAGCATCAGTGAGCGAGGTTG
>JALUHL010000225.1 GCA_027053695.1 Ghiorsea sp. | reverse complement strand
GCATATGCGTAAATTCAATGGCATTCCAAAGCAACATTTTTATTACTTTTTGAAGGAATGTGAGTGGCGTTTTAACTACTCTAATCCAAAACATCAATTATCTATGTTAAAACAATAGGTTACAAAAAATAATGCCTAGTTATCTGGGACAGCCCCAAAGAAAATTTCCGCTCTAAACATTCAGATTACCATTGGAACTTTCATTGCCAAGATAGTAAGTAAGTTTAAAGCCTCTAAGGTAAAGCTCAATTGATTCAGCTTTTACATGCTCCCAAACACCTTACATTGTACGCAACAACACCAGCACTCCTACTTCATTGCCTTTCTAAACCTACCCGACCTTATCCTTATCTTTTTTGACCATGGCAATCAAATCATGCCAAGCTTGTTCGGCTTGTTCATGTTTAGCTTCATCCCCAACCAAAGCTTCTAAATCCTTATCCAAACATGCCATTTGCAATACATGCTCAGGCACACCTTTAGGAAAGCTTGCCGATGAGCCAAACAACACGTTTGCCTGCACATCATCAAAAGCAGAGGTCTGTTTGATTTGAGTGGCAAAGTGATTGAGCTTTCGTAATGGGTTAGCAAACTTGCGCGTCACATTGTTTTTCACGCATGTCCATTCATGGATATTTTCCGCACCAAAGATATAACCATCGCTATCATCAAGCTTGATGACCACGATTTTCCCTTGCAGCAACACCAAATAATCAGCAAATTGATAACTATCCACGCCATCAAACAGCACCACATCTTTTTCAACAGCCTTGGCATACTTTTTCAAGGCTTGCTTCAAGGTATGCGCATCGGATTGAACATGTTTATAAACCATCAAGCCCGCGATAACCGCAACCACAACAAGACCTATATATAAGCCGTAATCCGCGAAAAAGGATTGGAAGGTTTCCAAATTAGAATGTGTGTTCATCTGCATAGGCGGCAATAGTAACCATGAAAAATGATGTTGCACCCTCGGTCATTTGTCACAATATCCTTACAAACCCTATATGCGCCTAAGCTCACCGCTTACCAAGCTTTCAATCCGCTTGGCAGATGCTGTCAATTTGGCACACCCCAACATCGCTTTTTTGAAACATTGGAAAACAAAATAACCGCAACGCTTTATCCGCCAAATCCATATTGAAATTCACTTTCTTGTGACATCGGTAACATATTCCATATCTCTGCCAAGCCTAGCCTCAATCTATCGATATCAGCAAAGGTCGCTGCTTTTTATCAGCGCAAAGGAGGCTTACGATGTCAATCAACGAAATCTATTTATTATGGTCAGAAAGTGCCGCGATTTCAGCCGTGATTTGGGCTGTTTTACTCGTCACACTCACCTATCTTGCAAGAAACCCTATGCATAAAATGATTCAGGCTGTTGCAGCTTTGATTCAACATGCATTCAAGCAAGCATCCACCTCATTGTCTGAGGCTGAAAAACGCTTAACACAACGCAATACCGAGGTCTTAATCGCTGAGGGGCAAGAAGCCTCCGAGCATGAGATTGAGCGCGAATTTGAGCGCATTCATAACATTGTTGAGAAAGACTTGGCAGAATACCCTACTCTGCATCGCAAAATCAATGATGTGGTTACGCAGATGGATGAAGATTATAAACACAGTGCTGATGTGCCACCTGAAGCGCCGGGTTGGGCAAAAGCGGTGGATGCCGTGGCTAAAATTACGACTTCTAAGAATGATCCTATGGTAGGCGATATTCTGGACAGCATTCATGGCTCCATGGAAAAGAACCACGAGAAAACCTTGGAAGAATATAGGAAAGCTAGCCGTGAGCGGCATATGCTGCTGCAAAAAATGCAACCTGCATGGCGCGGCATGAATAAAGACCTCAAGCAGGTTGACCAAGATGTGAATGCTTTGCTTGAGCGTATCAAAGTTGTGGATAGGCATATGGAAAGCTATGAAAAAATCATCCATGAAACCGATACAGCCAAGAAAACATTATCTTCTTCTTCGCTCACCCAATTTTTTGTGGCTGGTTTTGTGCTTGCCATTGCCATTGGTGGCGCAATGATTAATTTTAATCTGATTGCAAGGCCTATGCAGGAAATGGTTGGCGGCAGCAGCACCATGATGGGATATAAAGTGGCAAACATTGCCGCACTGGTGATTATCCTTGTCGAAGTGGCTATGGGTTTATTCTTGATGGAAAGCCTGCGTATTACCCGCTTGTTTCCCGTGATTGGCGCGATGAAAGATAGTATGCGTATTCGCATGGTGTTTATCACCTTTGCTATTCTTCTTATGCTTGCCAGCGTAGAAGCTGGGCTGGCTTATATGCGCGAAATTTTATCCCAAGATGATGCCGCCCTGCGCGCTTCCTTGCTTGATGGCGCTGCGCAAGCTGCAAACGCATCGGATTTATCCGACCGTTGGATTACCACCGCAGCGCAAATGGGTATGGGCTTTATTCTTCCCTTTGCTTTGGTGTTTGTTGCCATTCCACTTGAATCGTTTATTCATGCTGCGCGCACTGTGCTTGGTATGGCGGCTGTAACTGTGCTTCGCTCGCTGAGCTTTACTTTCGAGCTATCCGCCAACAGCGCCCATTATTTGGGTCAAATGCTGGTGAGCGTGTATGACTTGCTTATCTTTATCCCACTTTGGATTGAGCTTAAAATCAAAGGCGCACAGCCTCAAGCTAAGAAAAAAGGCGCATCAGGATTTAACCCGCTTGATACACAAACTATGGAGGTGTCATCATGAAATACTTATGGATAATATTCGTTTCATCCCTGCTCTTAGCAGGCTGTGATAATCAAGACCACAAAGAAGGCCCAACCACCAAAGGCGTGTATATGCTGCTTGATACATCAGGCACTTACACCCAAGAGCTGGTTAAAGCCCAACATTTGATTAACTTTACTTTGGCTAAGCTCAATCCCGGCGACACTTTTGCTGTGGCGCGTGTGGATACGGCAAGCTTTAGTGAAAAAGATATTATTGCTAAAGTCACCTTTGATGACAGACCAAGCATTGCCAATAGGCAAAAGCGTCAATTCAGAGAAAAAGTTGATGCCTTTGTTAAAAGTGTAAAATCTAGTGGTTATACCGATATTACTGGTGGTATCTTACAAGCGGTTGAATATCTGAATGAAGCCAATGTAGGCAAAAAAACCATTTTAATTTTCTCTGATTTAAAAGAGGAACTTAAAAAAGGTTATGTGCGAGATATTCCTTTGCAGCTTCAAGGGTTTAATGTGGTGGCATTGAATGTGACCAAACTGCGCAGCGATAATATCGACCCACGAGAATACATGGATAGACTACAAAAATGGGAAGAACGCGTTAACGCTGGCGAAGGCACATGGAAAGTCGTCAACGATATGGAGCGTTTGGAGTCCATTATTCTTGATTAAGTTGTTATAAATACAAGTTTAATGAGATTAAATAGAGCCTGTTTTGCTTTTGCATACAGGCTCTTTTTTTATCGTGTAATAAATCATGCTTGGATAAATGTTGTTTCATCGTATAGTTCGCATAGTTTATATTATTCCAAATATCTTAAAGAGGTTAAAATCATGGCTTTTGTAGTTACCCAACTTTGTAAAGATTGCGTTGATACTGCTTGTGTTGCGGTATGCCCTGTGGATTGTTTTTATCAACCCAAGGAAACATCCGATGACACGCCGAATATGCTTTATATTTCGCCTGAAGAATGCATTGATTGCGCAGTTTGTGAGCCTGAATGCCCGTGGGAAGCTATTTATCCAGAAGAAGATGTGCCTGATGTATTTGAATCAGACATCGCCTTAAATGACCTTTGCGATACGGATCGTGATGCCTTTGATCTTGCAGAAGTGAATGACCATACGCCACCTTCTGCTGAAGAAGTATCTGCGAACAAAGCCAAATACGGTCTTTAAAATTTTACAACCGATTGAAACTAGGGAGCTTTATGCTCCCTTTTTTGTTTGATACTATATCATGAACCCTAAACCTTCCCTGCTCGGCTTAGACTACCAAGATTTACTTCATATCTGTGAGCAGCTTGATGTATCGCCTGTGCATGCCAAGAAAGTCATGGGCAAAATCTTTCGTTATGCCGAATTTGATTTGGAAACCATCCCAGATTTTCCAAAGAAACTCCTGCACCATCTGCAAGAGCGCTATGATTTAAGCCTGCCCGAAGTGGTCACAGCGCAACAAGCTGAGGACAATACGCAAAAGCTGCTTATTCGCATGAGCGATAATAAAGACGTGGAAAGTGTGCTTATTCCAGCAGAAGATAGAATCACCCAATGCATTTCATCGCAAGTGGGTTGTGCCATTGGTTGCGAGTTTTGTTTAACGGCGACCGCAGGTTTAACCCGCAACCTCACCACCGCAGAAATGATGCAAGAAATCTTTATTGCGCAAAGAGTTTTGGGCAAGTTTCCGCGTAATGTAGTCATGATGGGTATGGGTGAACCACTGCATAACTATGCGCATGTAGCTAAATTTATTCGTATGCTCACCCACGAACAAGGTATGGCGCTTAGCCCGCGTCGCGTCACCATTTCCACAGCAGGTCTTGTACCCGCGATTTACCGTATGCTTGAGGATGATTTACCGTGCAGTTTGGCAGTATCGCTGAATGCTACCACCAATAAAGTGCGCAACCAAATCATGCCCATCAATCAGAAATATCCATTGGAAGAGTTGCTTAAGGCAATGAAAACATACGTGGCAGCGCGTAGCCGAAAACGGGTCTTGATTGAATATGTATTGCTGGCTGGTATCAACGACACCATAGATGATGCCAAGCGCTTGGTGGACATTGCTAAAGCCATGAACAGCACGGTCAATATCCTGCCCTTCAATCCATTTGAGGGCAGCAAATATCAGCGACCCAATGATGAAGTGGTTGATATGTTTCGTAATTTTCTTAATGATGCAGGTGTGGTTGCTGTGGTTCGCATATCCAAAGGCAGAGATATATCTGCAGCTTGCGGACAACTCAAAACAGAGGTCAACCAACGCGCTGCTAACCTTAAGTTGCAGAGGAGCAAAAGCTTATGATTCTAGTGATTGGCGACATTATCGTGGATGAATTTATTTGGGGTGATGTCACCCGCATTTCGCCAGAAGCGCCTGTGCCTGTGGTCAATGTGCAGGATATTGACCGCAGATTGGGCGGTTCTGCCAATGTGATTCGCAACCTTCACGCTTTAGAAACCAAGTCTGCCATGTTTGGTGTGGTTGGTGATGATGAGCCAGGTGAATGGGTACACAACCGATTGGGTGAGTTAAACTCTGATGATGATGGTGTATTTACCAAAAAGAATGAGCGCCCCACTGCTATCAAAACGCGTGTGGTTGCAGGCCATCAGCAAATCGTGCGCTATGACCATGAATGGGCAACGCCAATCCATCCTGATACACAGCACAAAATTTTAGATGTGGTGCGCGCCAAACTTAGCAGTGCCACGGCTGTGATTATATCCGATTATGCCAAAGGGATGCTCAGCCCTGATTTGCTCAAACAACTGATTCCTGAGCTCAAAGGTAAAATTGTTGGCATTGACCCTAAACCTTTGAATACGGGTGCTTATCAAGGGGTTACGTTTATTACACCCAATTTACTTGAAGCATCCGAAATGGCAGGCATGGATAATATCAATGAAGATAAACATGTAGAAAGCATGGCCAAACACCTATGCGACAAACTTGACCTTGATTACATTTTGATTACCCGCTCTGAACAAGGCATGACCCTATTTGATGGTGAGCAATGCCATCATATTCCCACCGCCGCGCGTGATGTGTTCGATGTAACAGGTGCTGGCGATACCGTGATTGCCGTGTTTACCGCATGTTTAGCACAAGGGAAATCGCCCTTTCAAGCTGCAAAAACTGCCAACCAAGCTGCAGGTGTTGTGGTCGGCAAGGTCGGCACAGCAACGGCCACTTGGCAGGAAATCGAGCGCCACTGACATGTCTTTACCCACTGATTTAAGCTATGCGATTGGCATCCCTGCCCGCTTTGAATCCACAAGGTTTCCTGGCAAACCTTTAGCCCAACTTGCAGGCAAACCCATGATTGTTCATGTGATTGAACGCGCCTTGGCCACAGGGTTGGGGCGTGTGATTGTCGCCACCGATCATCAAGGCATTGTAGATGTTGCCAAAGAAGCGGGTGCAGAAGTTGCCATCACAAGGGCTGACCATGAAAGCGGCACAGAGCGCCTTGCCGAAGCCTTTGCTAATATTGATGTGGATATTGTGATTAATGTGCAAGGTGATGAGCCTTTGATTCATCCACAAGCCATCCAAGCCGTCATTGCGCCTTTTGCTGAGCAAGCCGATTTGCAAATGGCGACACTGGCTCACCCCATCCGCCAAGCAGCCGATTTTGAAGATGCCAATGTGGTCAAACTTGTATGCAATGCTTTAGGCCATGCCATGTATTTCAGCCGCGCGCCCATCCCTTTCCCTAGAAACAAGAACGCACTTGAATCTACTGATATGCAACAGCATGTGGGCTTGTATGCTTATCGCCGTGATTTCCTACTCAAATACTCATCGCTAGCCCCATGCAAAGCTGAAAAAATCGAGCAGTTGGAACAGTTGCGTGTCTTACACCATGGTTACCCTATTGCCGTCACTTCAGGTGACTTTCATTGTTTGGGTGTGGAT
>JALUHL010000224.1:3120-6680 GCA_027053695.1 Ghiorsea sp. | reverse complement strand
GCAGGTACAGGCGAGGTAATTGCTGGATTCATAGGGTTGCGATAAAAAAGAACCTCTTTTTCAGCTTTAACTTGAGCCGCACTGCCATCCATGGCTTGCTGGGAAGGCGCAAACATCACCCCTGCACCAACACCAATGCCTAGCATCAAAACTGCAATCATTATGGTTTGTTTATTCATGGGAATTCTCCGTTGTTTTGCCTACTGCCGCATCAAGGCGAGCTAATGCTTGTTTGGCGCCTGCCAAAGCTTTCCAGTATTGGGTTTCATAGTTGTATAGCGTGATTTGTGCACGCATAAGATTAAGGAAATCGACGCGATTCACCTGATAAGCCGCGCGCATGGATGCTACGGTTTGCTGGGCTTGAGGAATAATGCCAGATTTGAACAATGCCACCTGCGCCTTGTTTTGCGCATAGCTTGCTTTGGCTTGACCAATTTCTGCCATCACTGCCTGCTTCGCATCATCGTAAGCAAAGCCTTGTTTGGCTAAATTGGCTTGCTGCATATCTGCAGTGGCATCCTGGGTTTCGCTAAAAAAGGGTAAGGTCATGCTTAGACTGACGCTGGCAAGGTCTGCCCTATCCACACCAGTATTCGCATTGCTTGCTCGAAAACCATAACTCGCACCCAATTTGAAATCGGGATAATACGCTTTATCTGCCAAGGATACTTTGGCTTCTGCGGCTTCAATTAGCTGCATTTGTTTGGCAAGGCGCGGCTTAAACTGCATGGCTTGCTGCATCAAAGCTTCAGTTTCAGGCAATGTAGGTAAATCCGCAGCTGCTTCTTTGGGTAAAAGAATCGCGTTGCCACTGGGCTGATTTAATAGTTGATTCAAACGAAAGGCTTCTTGCGCGCGTGAAGAGGTAAGTTGAATTTCTATATCCAAGAGTTTGGATAGCTCAAGCTGCGCCAGCAACACATCCTGCTGCAAACCTTTACCTGTTTTGTATTTGCTTTCTGCAATGCGTACCAATTGTTTTAAAAGCTGCTTGTTGTGGGTCACAGCTTCAAGTGCACGGTCGAGATAAAAAAGATTCCACCAACTGTGCTGAACCCGATTAATCAACTGCAAGCGCATTTCATCGGTATCCAGCTTTGCAGCCTCTGCCAAATGCGTATCGGCTTGCGCTGCCAAGTCTAACGTGCCTGGGAATGGAAAGGCTTGGCTGATGCCCACTTGCAACTGGGTCATATTTTCTTGGCCGCGTTTAAAGGTGTCCACGGGGAAGCTAAGCGCGCCAAGAGACAACACAGGGTCTGGCAAGCCGCCCACTTGTGCGGGTTTATAAGACAATGCTTCTGCATTGGCCCTGCTTGCCGAAAGGGCTGGATGCTGTTGCACCTGCTGCACGGCATCGGCTAATGTTAAAACTTTTTCTTCTGCTTGGGCTTGATGCTGAAAAGCAAACAACAAAACCAAGACTAAAACTTGAACGGGAAAGGATTTCATCCAAACCTCCTGCTAGAATTAAAGTCGGCGATATCAATGAAATAAAACGCACGACAAACCACAGCGGTAAACGCTATGGCGTTAGCAAAAGGTTAAATCAAACGCGAATGCGAAGGTTTAAGTTAAATGTAGTTAAAGAAGTTTGTGGAGAAAGTAAATCGGGGGGTGAAACAACAAATGTTGCTGCTGGCACATCCGATACTGTTGGTACAAGTGCGATAACCACAAAGTTCGCCGCAATATCTGCAACGTCAAAGCTGTGTTTATCAAATGAAATGCTTACATCAGGCATATCACAATGCGCACAAGCATGCTCGGCTTTGCTCTTATCCATACCAGCCATGCTCATGTTTTTATCCATGCAATGTTCCATCGCTGATACTTGTTGAACAGGTGCTGCACTTGAAGTGGTCACACAAAATCCTGCCGCAACTACTTGCAACATAAACACAGCTAAAACTAAGCTGCTAATACGTTTAGCACCCGCTTTAGAGTGTTTAAAAAGGATATTTGTATTGCCTAACATGATGGCAGTGTAGGCTTGTATCGAAAAATATGTCAAGTTACGATATCTTCATGTTGGTAATTCTAAACCACGATGCCCGCAAGGGCAGACTTTTATTTTTGAACCGCAGAGGACGCGAAGTTACGCGGAGGATAATAAACCACAAAGACACTAAGGCACAAAGATATAAAAGAGTGCATTCACGTCTATACAAGCTGGACATATCCCCCCTGCTATAGCTGCGCCGAACAAAAGATGGAAGAAGGGAAATAAGCAAAACACTTGCTTTGTTTTGCGCCCGACTTCCAGCTTTGGTGAGGATACACGCAGCTATTTAGGGGCACTTTCTTTGCTTCGTTTCTTTGGTGGCAAAGAAATGAAGGAAAAACATTAACCACAGAGAACGCAGAGGAATATAAATTAAACCACGAAGAACACGAAGGTTAATAATTAGTGGATTCCCGCCTACGCGGGAATGACGAGTTTCCCCTGCTATAGCTGTGCTAAGATGGTTGGCAAAAGAAGGGATAAAGCAGCATATTCTAATGCTGCGCCCGCTTTTGCTAAGCAGCGAAGAAATACACAGCTATTTAGGGGCAGGTTTTTGGTTCGTTTTTGGCTGCACAAAAATGAACATAAAAAAACTAGCCGAGATACCCGCAAGGGCAGGCTTCTATTTTTGAACCGCAGAGGTCGAAGCGTTACGCAGAGGCTTATTGCCAAAGCACCTCAAATCTCACAAAAGCAACAAGATAGCACCGCCCAAAAGCAACACTACTACAGCTATTATGGTTAATATCGCAGGAAATGGTTTTTCCTTGCGCGTATTCGGGTCATCGCAGCAACTCATGATGATATGATGCGGTATTTGCACATCTATGCAAGATTTACACTTATGGTGCTATATTTTTATGCTACTTCTGCTAAATTGCGCTTCTTTGATAGATGAATAATGAGGCAAATACACAAGCAATGATTTCTTTAATTTGGGCAATGGATAACAACCGTTTGATTGGTGCAAACACAAACAATCAAATGCCTTGGGGTATATCCGATATTCCTGCTGATATGGCGTGGTTTCGCAAGCATACCTTGGGTAAACCTGTGCTTATGGGTCGCAAAACCTTTGAAACATTGGGTAAGCCTCTGCCCCAACGCCGCAATATCATTTTATCCCGCCAACAAGACTTACAGATTGATGGTTGCGACGTGGTGCATAGCTTTGATGATGTGGTCCGTATGTTTAAAGATGAAGAGCTGATGGTCATGGGTGGTGCTGAAATTTATGGCTTAGCTTTGCCTTATGCTGATAGGCTATATTGCACCCAAATCGAACATGAATTTGAGGGTGATGCATGGTTCCCTGAGATAGATATGTCATCTTGGCAGCGTACTCACCAAGAAAAACATGCACCTGATGAAAAAAACAAATATGCTTATCGCTTTGAGATATATGCGCGTGGAGACAAAAGCTTATGACACGATTTTTATTAATTTTATGCTTGTGGATAACGCCTGCATGGGCAGCAGATAATGCTGGAAACGCAGACAAAAGCTTAGAGCAAGCCAAACAAGCCATGCAAGCTGGCCGCTATGCACA